>JABFSY010000464.1 GCA_013140395.1 Cyclobacteriaceae bacterium | reverse complement strand
TAAGTGGGTCCAACCTGTGTTAGTTGCCGAAATCAGTTTTGCTTCGCTCACTCCCGATGAACAGTTTAGAGAGCCAGTGTTTGTTCGCCTTCGCCCAGATCTGTCAATGTAAAAAGCCTTACTTTTATATATAAAACTAATCTATGGCTGCGGACGCTTCGATCTATCTTAAGAACCTCTGGTATCTTGCTTTTCATAGCTCGTTTCTCAAGAAGGGAAAACTCGAGGGTAAAGAAATGTTAGGGGAGAAAATTGTCTTCGGTCGTGATGCCCAAGGAAAGCCTTTTGCATTGCGAGACAATTGCCCACACCGAGGAGTGCCCCTGTCACAGGGATGGTTTAAAGATAATACCATTCAGTGTTGTTATCATGGCTGGATGTTCAACACGGAGGGAGTTTGCACCGGCATTCCTGCTATGCCGCCCGATGCTACTTTTGACCCGTCAAAAATAAAAGTATTCCAATACCCGATTGCAGAGGTCAACGACACCATTTGGGTTTATATCCCTGAAAAAAAACTTCCGAATACTGTACCCAACGAGCCGCCTCCCAATTTGATTTTGAATGCGGATCAAAAATTTAAACATGTGGAAACAGTCATGATGCCGGCAGACATCGACCATGCGGTGATTGGTTTGATTGACCCGGCACATGTTACGTTTGTTCATCAATCCTGGTATTGGCGATCGGCCAAAAAACTAAAACTGAAAGAGAAAAAATTTGAACCAACCGCTCGGGGTTTTAAAATGGTAAGGCACAAGCCATCGGGAAATTCGAAGGGATATGGAATTTTGAAAGGTGGGACGAGTACAGAGATCACATTCGAAGTGCCAGGCATTCGTACAGAACACATTTTGGTGGGCGAGAAAAACCAAGTGGTTTCGATAACGATACTCACACCAGTAAACGAAAACCAAACCGAGCTAACCCATATTTTGTATACCGACATAGCGTTAGCAAATATGCTGTGGCTTCCGCTAAAGAGATTGGGTAAACAATTTATCGGTCAAGACTTGGGTGTGTTTAATAAACTAAATGAAGGTCTAAAATCGAAGCCAACGCTGTCGCTTATTGGCGAACCTGATTTGCAAGCCAGATGGTATTATGAAATCAAGCGATTGTGGGCCATCTCACAACAGAACAACGAACCTTTTGTAAACCCCGTACAGCCCCAGACGTTGCATTGGGTTACGTAACCAATTACTTACAAATCGTTGCTACGATTTTCTTGTCGATCGACACATTTAGATTTTGCGCCTTTAATAAATCGGCACAGGCTTTTTTAAGTTGCCCTGTTCGATGAAGGGCAAGTGCGCGGTTGTAATAGGCAAGCCCATACTCCGGATAGAGGGTAATGGCGATGGTGTAGTCTTCGATGGCTTGGTTCAATCGATCTGTTTTGCTCAATAGATTTCCCCGATTCATCCAAGCACGTTCATAGTCACTTTTTAATTTTATCGCTTGGGTATAATCTGCTAAAGCCCCTTGCACATCTTTGATTTTCTCCTTCACAATGCCTCGATGTAACCAGTTGTCGGGCTCGCTCGCATCTAGGAAAATCGCCTGGTTAAAATCTTCGAGCGCTCCTTTCCAATTCCTTGCTTTCATTCGAATGAATCCTCGCTCTTCGTATGAATAAACAAGGTTTGGATTTTTTTCAATTGCCTCTGTCAATTTTTTTTCTGTTTCCTTTTCCCTACCGTCAGAGCCGCCTAAGAGCGCCAGATTGTGATTGGCCAATGCATGCTCAGAATCGATTTGCAGGGCAGACTTAAAATCTTTTACCGCTGCTAATGTATCTCTGGAAGATTGCTTAACGATTCCCCGGTTCACCCAAAAGTCAGCCATGTTGGGAGTAAGCTTTACCGCAGAGTCTAAGTTTATCATCGCCTGTCGATAGTTTTTCATTCGCCATTCAATCAGACCCAGGTAATTGAAGTAATAGGCTTTCATGTTTCCTTGTAACGTCATGATCCTATTGTCGCCCCCGGACGGGCTGGTTTGGTGGAATACGGTGTTAGTCATTCCGCTGGGTTTCTTTAGCAACGCGCTAAAATCTTCTTTTGCAACTGCCCATTGTCCATAATTGTACCTCAGTACAGCTCGTGCAAACAGCGCTTCCACTTGATCTGGTTTGGATTCCAGAAAAATATTGTAATCGGTTAGTGCCCCCTTTAGGTCACCCAGCCGCTCTTTGGAAAGCCCGCGACCATAGTAGGCATCCCAGAAATAAGGATCCAAACGAAGACACTAGTTGTAGTGGGCCAGTGCCGTTTTGTAGGCTCTTTCTTCAAGTGCTTTTTCACCAAGGGAAAACAATTCACCAGGTTTAAATTTAGGCGTTGACTGGGCAATGACCACTTGCGAAAGCACAAACACCAGAACAACCACATAGAGCCAAAATGCTGGTTGGTAGATACGCAATCTTAGCAGGGTCATTTGATTGAAAATTGATTGGTAAAACCTCAACCTTTTCTGGATTAATTTGTTTTAAGATCATGGAAACTACCAAGAAAAAAGTCAAACCACAAAAAGCTAACCCAGTCACTGCGATCGGGATTAGAAATGCTTATCGCGTGTATGTGTTAACGGAGGTTAAAATGCCCCTTTCCGTCTTTGCTTTTTGCAAGGCAAACGGAATGGCCGAGGCAGATTTTTACGCTTTTTTTGGTTCGTTTGAAGGAGTTGAGAAAGCAATTTGGGAAAGCTATATTGTTGATACCATTAGTCGTCTAGCTGGAGACAAAGACTTCGCCCTATTCACCGCGCGCGAAAAGTTGTTGACCTTCTATTTTTCATTGGCAGAGCTGCTTAAAACAGATCGAAGTTTTGTGGTCCATCAGCTGAAGGGCGCAAAATTTTCCGGTGGTACCCCAACTTTTTTGAGGAGTTTTAAGTCTGCTTTTGAGGGGTGGGTTGAAGGTGTTTTGAACGAAGGGAAATCAACCGGGGAAATTGCAAAAAGACCCTTTATTGAAGATCGGTATTCAAGTGTTTTTTGGATGCATCTTATGT
>JABFSY010000136.1 GCA_013140395.1 Cyclobacteriaceae bacterium | reverse complement strand
TAGGTGAATAGGTGGTTCCAATCCTGGCAAAAAGTAATTTTAGATAGTCGTAGATTTCCGTGGTCGTGCCAACCGTTGAGCGTGGATTACGTGTATTGACGCGCTGCTCAATGGCGATGGCCGGTGAAACACCGCGGATATAGTCCACTTCGGGCTTCTCCATACGTCCGAGAAATTGTCTGGCGTAGGAGCTTAAGCTTTCCACATACATGCGTTGCCCTTCCGCAAAGAGTGTATCAAATGCAAGCGATGACTTGCCGGAACCCGAAAGGCCCGTGATGACTACCAATTTATTGCGAGGGATGGCTACACTTACATCTTTAAGGTTGTTTACCCTTGCCCTCTTTATAATGATGAATTCTTTCGGATCGAGGTCGTCTAAGTAAGAATCGCTGGGTGTGTTGTTCATTGGAAACGGCAAAAGTAAAAAATTGCTCTGCCTTGTCCTACCAAGCCCTCCTCTAAGCATAGCCAAAAACAAAAACGCCATCATCTAGATGGCGTTTCATAAAACTCACTTTGGTATTTTAATTGTCAAAGTCCGGATCATAGCTTGCTTCCTTTGCATCGCTGCCGTTTTCATCAAAATCGTCTCCACCTGCTGAGCTTTCGAAATCGTCATCGTCAGCCACCGGTTTTAAGTCATCGTCTTCACCGTCAAACTCTTGCTTCTTGCCGGACTCTACATCGTAGCCTCCATCGCTATTTTTAGTAGCGGGCACTTTCACCAAGAAAACAGAATCGTCTGTCTCTAACGGAAAGACGAAAATGGGCTCTTTTTTCGCATTCATTATTCGCGAAATGCTAGCCTCATATCCATTCGGGTATTGTTCGCGCATCAAATCGTGCAGATCGCCCGATAGATTTTCGAGACTTTTAATTACTCTTTTCTTCATTACCGCCATATTTATCGCTTGATTTCAAAAAACGGTTCAATTAGCGAAAGAAATTATACAAGAGGCAAGATTTTCGTAAGAATTTTTTGGCTTTTCGAAAAATAGTTCTATTTTTCAACTCTCAACAATAAAAAAACTAACCCCCACACTATCGAACGACATCTTTACGTTACTTAAACGCAAAACAGATGATTGACAAAAGATGCAGCGACACAGAGTTAGTTTCGCTTTATCAGACGGGTAACGAAGCCGCGTTCGAAATGCTCCTTCACAGACACAAATCGAGAGTTTATACCGCTATTTACTTAATAGTGAAAGATCGCTATGAAGCAGAAGATCTGCTTCAGGACACCTTTATCAAGGCGATCAACACGATTAAAGCAGGGCGGTATAATGAAGAGGGTAAATTCCTGCCATGGGTTTGTCGGATAGCCCATAATCTAGCGATCGATCATTTCAGGAAACGTAAACGTTACCCTGAGGTAACGTTGGAGGACGGAAGTCAACTGTTTGACTCCATGCGTTTTGCGGAAGAATCGTACGAAGACAAGCAAATGTTCCGCGACACACGCTCACGGATGCGGGACTTGATCAAAGAACTGCCGGACGAACAAAAGCAGGTGTTAATTATGCGTCACTACCTGCAGATGACCTTTCAGGAAATAGCCGAACGCACAGAGGTGAGCATTAATACCGCCTTGGGGAGAATGAGGTACGCGTTGATCAACTTGAGAAAGAAGATGATAAAAAACAATATAGCCTATGACGAAAACTTTTACCCAAAACGATTTGATCAGGTTTCTATACCAAGAGGCCAACAAGGACCTGACGAAAGAGATTAACAAAGCATTACTTGGTGACGCGGAGTTAAGAGCTCAACTGGCTGAAATGAAATCCAGCAAGAAATCGCTTGATGCCGTACAGCTTGAACCCTCACCGGAATCAGTTCTGAACATCCTGAGTTATGCGAGGGGTCTTCAGGAGCATTAAATAAACTTTAATCAAATCGAAGACAGCTCTGCCATGGGCTGTCTTTTTTTGTTTTACCTCTGGCACAAACGCATTAGACCTTCTTTTTTCAGGAAAAAGGGGTTCAGATTATTTCGTGAAAAATTCTATTGTGGATTTTCCCCGCTAACCCCGTGTTTTATCTGCTCAATCTAAAGACCACCCTCCTTTTGCCATCCAATATCATCCAGCATAAGCACACCGCTCTTAGTTCGATCAAACAGAAAGCGAATATTCTTGATGTTCCTCAAGACAGTTGCATTTTTAATTCTGCTCAGTGGTATCTCAACGGTTTCAAAGGTTGGCTCCCAAATGTCTCCATAGCTTTTTTGAAGCAGGTTTAACTTTTCAAATTGAATCTTGAGGCGAGGTGTAAGTTTTTTAAGAGCATTTAGCTCTACCTGCACTTGTTGACCAAGGCTATCTTGTAGCTGGATGGTGAAATTGATCGGCATCTCTTTTTGCTTCTGTTTTTTGGTTAAAGTGTTTTTGCTTTTGAGGTCTGCCGGATTTCCTGAAGCCATCGAAATAAAAAGAATAGTAGTAGAATCTATATCGACCGATTTAGAAAAAGAAAGATGGTATAGAGGTTTTTGTTTTGTTGAATCTTGTGAGACGTCCCACCCCAATACAACTGCATTATTCGCTTGTGTGTCTTTGTCCCGGTACTGTAGCGTTTCTTCACGCCAAATTTTTAGAAACTCACTTTGAAGCGTTACATTCTTCTGTGACCCTGATGTTAGATCAATGTCTTCTTCAAAATTGGCAAAATATTGAGTCTTTGAGTCTGAGTAAGTATTGAGCAAAGTTGCTTTTGGCAGCCAGTCTGCAACAGAATATGAATTCTTGAAAATGGACAGGTAGTTTAGGTCTTTATGCAATACCGCTTCCGCGAATGCAGACACGTACACCTTTGCAATTTGCTGTTGCTCCTCAGCAGAAATTAGTGGATTGATATTCAGTAGCCAACTATGAGGAGGGCCTGCGTCCATTCTGCCCCATTCTGAATTGAATTGTCCGTGATTCGCGCGGTGCACATACAATCCCGATTTGAAATAGAAAGAACTGTCTGTGAACTTTACACGCTGGTATTGTCGAAATCCAAAAAAGC
>JABFSY010000156.1 GCA_013140395.1 Cyclobacteriaceae bacterium | reverse complement strand
ATTTTAAACCCGGGCCGCGAAGCTGGTCAATCACAAAACTGGTGACAATATTTTCATAGCTGAATTTTGGAAAATAAGGGAACGGCCCTTTCACTCGATTTATCTCCCTTGCTTTCATATAGCGTGTCAGGAAAGTTTCACTCGGCTGTTTGTTTTTGATGGCTTCTTCTTCAAAAACATAGTCGTCAGTGTTTAAGGCCTTTTCAGTCGGCTTTGATAAATCTTTTTGGGGAACGCTATCTGCCTTGGCAACAGGTGGCGTTAATTCGTCAAACGTATAGTCATCTGTATTGACGGCTGTGTTTTTTACAACTGATTTCGCTGTATCCTTTTTTATGGGTTGCTCGATAGGAGGTCGTAGCGGCTCAGATTTTACAGTATCTATCTTTTCTTTCAGGCGGGCATTGATCAAATCCTTAATTGACGTGGCTTTTGGTTGCTCCTTCTTTTTTCGCTCGGTAAGCACCCTCGCTTGGGCAACTTCCTTTCTGCGCGTGGCTGGTGTAAAAACCTGGCGATCAAAATTTCGGTTGTAGTCAATAAAAATGTCTTCTCTAAGTGATTGAGTAAGCACTACAGCTAACATCTTATTCGCATAGTTAATATCAAAATCTTTAACGCTGGAGTTGTAGTTGGTCAACTGCGAATAAATGCCGGTAGACATGTTAAATCTAAACAAGTTGGTAATGCCACGCTGATCGCTGAGGTAGAAAAAATTATTTTCGTCTACTGGACGAACATGAAAGTCCTTACTCAGCGTATTAGTGACGCGCTTCAATGAGTTTACAGTAGTGTCAATATTGTACAAAAAAAGATTGTAGTTTGGCGAGAGCCTCTGTAGCCCCTTGACCGACACATTCAACGAATCTGACGTCCTGTTAGAACTAAAAACAACTGTATTTGTATTTGGAATAAAGGCTGGATCCAAATCGTCAAACTTGTCGTTGGTTAGTCTTTTCGTCCTATCTCTTCGGCTGCTCAGCAAGAACAAATCATTTTGGCCTTCGAAATCCGCACTCACCACTACGAGTCGACCGTTATTTGAAAAGTTGAAACTCCTGATATTTGAAAACTTATCTAACTCGCGAGGCAGTTTCGTTTTTGTGCTTAGGTCATAGAGCCAAAATAGGTACTGACCTTTTTTCACGCCAATTACACCCAGCGTATTAGCATCAGCCCAACTGAGCAACGGCACCCGATAGTCAACGGTTTGCTTAATCGCTCTCTTCCCACCGGTTAAAATGACTTTTTCCTTGCCACTTTCCAAAGACTTTACCTTTACCGTAAAACTTCCTCGATCATTCTCGGCATACGCAATCTTCTTCCCATCAGGGCTGATTTTCACCGTTGTGTAGGTTAGCGTTCTTCGATGGTTCTCTGTAAACCGAGTAGAGTCTGCCAATGGCACATAACTTTGGCTTACTTTCTTTTCCATCCCGCCATAGAAAGCTCGCCAATCCACTAACAACTGCTTAAATGGAATTCCAAGCGTGATTAAAATGCTTCTTTCTTCATTGCGAATGATTCGCGTATAGTTCAGGATGTTATTGATGCTACTCTTCCCATATTTTTCAACAATAAAGTTCCAAATCGATTGGCCTACCAGTGCGGCTTCTTTGCCTGAAAAACGCAGCGCTTTATTTACCTTATTACTTTGCACCAACTGACGAACAAAATCGTCCATTTCCTCATTCCATCCCCGAGCCACATAGTAAGAGCTTCCTTCAATAAACCAGTCAGGCAAATTCAGCAGTACTGAATTTTGAAACATATCTTTTAAACTACCCCCAAACATCATCTCATTCACCATGAGATCAGACATCTTGAAAATCAATTCCTCTTTGAATTCCTCCAGGTTTCCCGGATGAGCGATTTCAGCATAGGGCTTCACAAACTCTGTCTCACCACCTGCACTATACCGCGTATGATTCAAGCCAATATTGCTCTGCTGTAAATCAGTGACCGAGTTGTACAGAAACACTTTCGTCTTTTGCGATGGGTAAAAGCCAATCAAATCAGTGATTCTATCAAACTCCGACTCAAGGTATTGAAGAGCTTCTTCTGCTACCTTTCTGCGCTCCCCATAAAAGTGGACATCAAAATTCTCAGAACTCAGATACTTCCAATCAAATTTTTTGAACTGAATTCGATTTTGGCCAAACGTTTCAATGGTTTGCTGTGCATCGGCCATACTGGCGGCAAGCATAAAGAATAAAAATACCCTCCAAATCCTTCTCATATGTGCTCTGCTCCTCTTAAGATTTCGAATATAACGCATTAAATCTTTTAATATTTACTTCTTTCATTATTTCCGCTTTGCCCTCCAACCAATCGGCAACCTGAGCAGAAAAATAAGGAGCTAAACTCACTCCTTTGGTACCTAGCCCATTAAAAATTACTAAATTTTCATGTAGCGGGTGGCTGCCAACAATCGGTCTCCTATCAATAATAGTGGGTCGTATGCCCCATTCTTGAGATTTTATGGAATAGGGATGCGTTAACAGCCCGTTTAACTTCTCAACCAATTCAATCCGGGCTTTTTCGGTGAGCTCGCAACTTAAGTTTTTCAACTCGTAGGTTGCCCCAACTTTGTAGGAGGATCCACTAGATGGTACTACATAATCACCCTTATTAAAAATAACAGAGGGGTCAAAGTCTAACGTAATAGTTAAGGTTTCTCCTTTCAAAGGGCGAATGCGAAGCCAATCAAAAAAAGGATTTGCTTCGATTCCTTGACAAAAAACAATTTTCCGAGCCGTAATACCTCGATAGGTAACCCATTCGGAATATAGCTCTAAATCGTCAGCTACAAAATGGGAATCGCTCCAAGAATTATGAGAGCTCAGATATTTTCTGGTTGATTCTAAAAAAGATATGGTATCCAGATACCCACATGTATTCAACAAAATCCCACCAAATGGATCATTCACTTCATCGCCAAAACCCGACTCGGTGTAAATCCTTTCAACAAAAGTACCCACCCCGTTCTCCCCAGACTTGACCATCCAGTTATTCTGTTCTTCGGCAGAATGAAATGGGCGATAAAGCAATGAAGGAAAGAAAAATCGTTGCCCAAATAGTTTCTCGCAGTCGCCATAAAAGTCATAAAGCGAAGTGAATAGCTCTTCAGCCAGCCAGGTCTTGACAATTCCGATTCCCGTTATTGGGTTAAACAAACCGGCTGCCACCCGCGAGCAATTATTTTTCAGCGGTTCGTCAAAAACCAACACCTTCTTCCCTCTTTCAAGGAGCCTGATGGCTAAAGAAGAACCTGCCAAGCCCTGCCCAACGATAATATAGTCTACGAGTGGTTCGATAAAAATGGAGTAACAAAAGTAACGTCTAGCTGGTTAACTAAGTACCGACCAAACAAGTTTTCGTAATTTTGGCACATGACTCTCGAATCGTTCGTTTTCAATCCGTTTTCTGAAAACACCTATGTAGCCTTTGACGATACCAAGGAAGCGGTGATCATCGATCCTGGTTGTTACGAGCCTTCAGAGCAGGCCGAACTCGATCGATTTATCGCTGCTCAAGGACTAACTGTCAAATATATCCTCAACACCCATTGCCATATTGACCACGTACTGGGTAATTTTCATTGTAAAACGAAATACAAAGTCCCCTTACTTATCCACCGGCAAGATGAAAAGGTGCTGTTAGCCGTACAATCATATGCTTCCAACTATGGCTTTGCCGGCTACCAACCTACAGTGCCCGACCGATTTTTAGAAGATAATGAATCTTTTGTCTTCGGAAACACAAAATGGAAAGTTCTGTTTCTTCCTGGACATTCTCCAGGGCACATTGCATTCTATGACGAGCAAAAAAAGACTGTTTTGAGTGGCGATGTGCTTTTTAAAAGGAGCATTGGCCGAACAGATTTGCCGGGAGGCAACTTTGATGTGTTACTAAAAAGCATACAGCAAAAACTTTTTCTATTACCTGACGATGTGGTTGTGTATTCAGGACACGGGCCTACAACAACAATAGGTGAAGAGAAGAGGTTAAATCCTTTTTGCACGCTTACCAACCCATCATGAACATAAAAAAATACATCCCCAATTTTCTAACGTGTTGCAATCTTATTTGTGGTTGTTTGGGGATTGTTTACTGTCTCGAAGAACGAAGTATCCCAGCGGCCTATTTTGTATGGATCGCAGCTCTCTTTGATTTCTTCGATGGCTTTGCAGCACGCTTATTGAAAGTGCACTCTACCATTGGTAAAGAGCTGGATTCATTGGCCGATGTAGTAAGCTTTGGAGTGTTGCCATCACTCGTGATGTACAAGTTAATAGCTTCGTCATCATCTATTCCATGGCTACCTTATGCAGCGTTTATGATTGCGGCCTTTTCGGCATTACGACTCGCCATTTTCAATGTAGACGAAACGCAAAGAGATTCCTTCAAGGGGCTAAATACCCCTGCCAATACGCTTTTCATCACTTCGTTGCCTCTACTTTCCGGCAGCATAGCAAGCTGGCTACATCAGGATTGGCTCTTGGTTTTGATTACCATTGTGTTTTCCCTTTTAATGGTTTCGCCCATACAATTCTTTGCATTTAAATTCAAGAACTTTAGCTGGGCCGAAAACCAAGTACGCTTCAGTTTTATTGCACTTTCAGCAATACTATTAATCTTCCTCCAAGTCACTTCGATCCCACTGATTATACTACTTTACATCTTTACATCGTTGATAGGTGGCGGCCTACGATTCAAAAAACAATAGACTTGACTAAAGAGCTGAAAATAGCGTTTACACTTTGGCTTTGCTATGCATTGGCGTTCCCAACGCGTGGTCAAGTCACATCAGTACTTTCTACTGGCGATTGGCATAAATTTTCTGTGGAGAATGATGGTGTTTACAAAATTGACTACGAACTTCTAAGAAAAACAGGTGTTAATCCAGATCAAATTGATCCTCGAAATATTCAGCTCTTTTCAGGTGGCAATGGAATGCTTCCACAACCAAACAACAAATCAAGAATTGTCGATCTGGTACAGTTATCATTATTTGTTTCGGGTGAAGCGGATGGAAAGTTCGATCGCGGAGATTTTATTTTGTTTTTTGGCCAGGGGCCAGATAAATATGTATACAATCAACAAAAACAAATTTTTGAGTACGAGAATCATCTTTATGCAGATAAGAATTTTTATTTTCTAACTGTCGGCACAACTTCGGGAAAGAGAATCGCTAATCAGGCAACAATTGAGGGATCATTTCCCATCGTGCAGGAATTTGATGACTTTGCCTATTACGAGACGGAAAAATACAATCTTCTAAAATCAGGGCGACAATGGTTTGGCGAGCAATTTGACAATACTCCTGAAGCCGTCATTCGGTTTGATATCGCTGGCATCATTGACAACTCACCCATTAAAATGGCAAGCCACGTAATGGCTCAATCGATCAGCGATTGCACGTTCAAAGTGTTTTTCAATAACACGCCTATTCTCGATCAGCCTATAACAGCCATACCCAATACCCAGTATGGCATCAAAGGCAGAATTACAAAAGATACAATTAGCATTAATTCATCCTCTATCAAAGCGTCTGCACAAAATACACAAGAGGTGAAATATCAGTTTACCAGAGGTGGTACCACTGGGCTATCGGTAGGCTACCTTGATTTCTTTCTTTTCACCATGAAAAGAAAACTGGCTCTATATGGCGATCAGACTATTTTCACGTCAGCGAAAAGTTTAGAAAATGCGGTTTCGACTTTTGAAGTAACATCTGCCGATTCAAAAACGATCGTATGGGATATCACAGATCCATTCAATACAGTTTTGCAAGCTTCAAAGTTGAACGGATCCTCGCTATTGACCACAGCAGCAACAACTTTACTAAAAAGATTCATTGTCTTCAGCTCTGAAAAAACAAAATCCCCGACTTTTGAAATCACGATCAAAAACCAAAATCTTCATGCAGTCGACAACAAAAGCCTTATCATTGTCACTCATCCCGCTTTTAGGTCAGAAGCGGAGCGATTAGCAAACTATCGACAAAGCAAAAACGGTTTGTCTGCACTGGTGGTTACTACGGATCAAGTTTACCATGAATATGCAGGAGGAAAACAAGACGTCTCCGCGATTCGTGATTTCCTTAGGGATGTGTATCGAAAACCCGGTTCTACGCTGAAAAATGTTCTTTTATTCGGGCGTGGTTCATACGATTATAAATCTCGAGTAGCGAGCAACACCAATTTTGTTCCCATCTATGAGTCGCTCAATTCGCTAAGCCCACTCGAAACATATTCGTCAGATGACTATTTTGGAATGCTGGAAGACAACGAGGGAGCCTGGCTGGAAAGCCCCGCACAAAACTCAACAATGGATGTGGGCGTAGGCAGAATACCTGTAAAAAAAATAGAGGAGGCAAAGGCCGTGGTAGATAAACTGATCGAGTATGAAACAAATCCAAAAGCAAGAGGCGTTTGGCGTAAGGAAATACTTTTTGTTGCCGATGATGCAGACTTTAATATTCACCAAAGCCAGGCAGATCAAATAGCAAATTCGATCGATGTGTCGAATCCTGAATTGAACATTAAGAAACTCTACCTGGATTCCTTCGATCAGATTCAACGAAACACAGGCCCGGCTAGCCCGGCAGCAACACGAGCGCTTGATCTGGACATCCGCAAAGGAAAATCAATTGTAAACTATACAGGGCATGGCTCTGAGAAAGTTTGGATGCAGGAGCAAGTATTGACAGAAACAATAGTTTTAAACTGGAGAAATAGCCCGGAGTATCCACTGTTTGTAACCGCCACCTGCGAATTTGGCAGGAATGATGATCCCTTCATTATATCAAGTGGAGAACGAATCCTATTACAGCCAAAGGGCGGAGGTATCGGACTTGTTACCACCGCCCGGCCCGTAAATTCAAGCACAAATTTCACCCTCAATCGCGCATTCTACACAGCTCTGTTCTCTAAAGAGAATAACAAATACCGTGATCTTGGTTCAATATTCCGCGACACAAAAAACACTAGTATTTCGGGCGTATCCAATCGGAATTTTTCTTTGCTGGGAGATCCTTCAATGACAATTGGCTTTAGCAACAAAGAAGTTGTAATCGATGAAATAAAAACAACTACTGGCTCTTCGACATTGAAAGGACTCTCGCAGGTAAAAGCAAAAGGGCAAATGAAAGAAGGTGGAACGAAACTAACCAATTTCAATGGCGAAGTATTTGTCACCCTATACGATAAGCCAACTGTCGAAATCACAAAAGGTTCCGAAGGAACTTCGCCATTCATTTTTTCACAGTGGAAGAACATGCTCTTTAGTGGAAGAGCCTCTGTCGCCAATGGTGAGTTTGAAGTTAACTTTGTAGTTCCACGAAACGTGGATGCGACAGCCACAGCGGGAAAACTAAGTCTGTATGCCACCGCCTCGAACCAAGATGCGTTTGGACACTCTTCTAACTTTTTAGTTGGCGGTATCGAGCCGTCACCTACACCTGATACTACACCACCGGAAATCAAACTTTTTTTGGGCGATACCACTTATGTTGCTGGTGGCGTGGTTGGACCAAATACAAATTTGATAGCTCGCCTTTTTGATGAGAGTGGATTAACCACTACTTCATTTACGCCAACAAACAACATGGTGGCCTTATTGGACAATCAATACTCTTTTGTGGTTAATGAGTATTATGTGTCAGAGAAAGATAATTACAAAAAGGGCTTGCTGATTTACCCGTTGGACACATTGAAAAAAGGACGGCATTCACTTTCACTAACGGTTTCTGATACGTACAATAACACGAGCACAAAAACGATCGACTTCGTAGTGAGTGATGGAAACCAAATACAGATTTCTGAATTCTATAATTTCCCGAATCCGGTTACAGAATCCACGCGTTTCAGATTCACGCATAGCCGCCCAGGTGAAGATCTATTGGCAACGATTGTTATCTATAACTCACAGGGGCAAATTGTCCACAGCCAGGAACACGAGGTAAAGGAAAGCCAATATCAAGTAACTTTGGATGAATAGAATGGGGAAAATCCAGATGGAAGAAAATTAAGCAATGGTTTATACATTGCACGGCTATTTATTCGTTCCGTAACGGACGGTTCAAATAATGAGTTGGCCGCCAGATTAATAATAATGAATTAGTTAACTTTACCGCCTAACTGTTGATGATGAATACGTTAAAGAAAGGTTGGATCTTCATTTTCTCTTTTGGTGCCTATCTAGCTGCCCAAAGTCAACCCCAGGGTACATTAATTGGGCAAGACCCCAACAATAAGAACATCACTACGGCAGTCCCTTTTCTAACCATAACGCCTGACACCAGAGCGGCTGGAATGGGTGATGTGGGGGTTGCTACTTCGCCCGATGCAGCGTCAGCTTATTGGAATGCGGGGAAGCTAGCTTTCATTGACAAAGGTTATGGCGGTTCGTTATCTTACACACCATGGCTAGGTAAAATAATCAATGATATGAGAGTGATCCATTTAACCGGCTTCTATAAGATCAATCGAGAACAGGTAGTGGCTGCCTCAATGAAATATTTTGACTTGGGTGAAATTGAGTTCAGAGACAATGGAAATGTATCTCAAGGACGCTTTAATGCTCGAGAAGCTGCATTCGATGTTACGTATTCACGGCTATTGACTGATCACTTTAGTTTAGGGGGCACATTGCGATATATTTACTCAAATCTAACCGGTGCTTTACCAACTACTGATGCAACCGCTGCCCACTCGGTCGCGGTGGATATTGGCGTATTCTATACCAAGCCTTTAAAATCAAAAAATGCGACACTTTCTTGGGGCGCTTCGATATCAAATGTTGGCGCTAAAGTATCTTATACCAATTCAGGAAACCCTGATTTCATACCTACAAATTTGAGATTGGGTGGTGCTTATAAGGCTGATTTAGATCCAATGAATAGCTTGACCTTTGCATTGGATTTTGATAAGTTAATGGTTCCAACAACTGCTCCGGGAAGCAGAAACAAACCCCTTCTAGATGGAATCTTTGGCTCTTTCTCTGATGCCCCGGGAGGTTGGCAAGAAGAACTTAGCGAGGTGACAATCTCAGGCGGTTTGGAGTACTGGTATAATCAAACTTTTTCGGGGCGTCTTGGATACTTTTATGAAGATCAAACCAAAGGGAATAGAAAATACTTAACCGCTGGAGTTGGACTTAGGTATAATGATTTCGGTGTAGACGTTGCTTATCTGGTGCCCACAAACCAACGAGAAAGTCCATTGGCAGAAACGATTCGTTTTACTATTCAATACCTCATTGCTAAAAAAGCAAAATCAGAAGAATCTGTAACTGATTAATTGAATGCTCGATCGAAGGACCCCACCTAACTTTAGTACTGAGTTTCAATTCAATTTACCAAACCCTGAAATCATTGCCCTTAGAGACAATTTGTCTTTAGTGTGGCTTAAAGAAATCCAGCAAGATATTGTAAAGATTGATTTCGTCTTTGAGGCGGGTAAATGGCATGAACCCAAAAAGGGAGTATCGTATTTCACCGGTCATATGCTAGAGAAAGGTACCGCGACTTTGAGTGCCGAAATGATCGCTAGCACCTTAGACCAACAGGGTGCCCAACTGGAGATCTCGTCTGGGGCCGACTTTACCTCGATAAGTCTGTATTCTCTTACCAGAAATTTTGAGGCTGTTTTGCCGTTAGTTATTGAGATCCTTAGTGTGCCCTCATTTCCTGAGGATGAATTTGCTCTATTGTCCAGTATTTTTTTAGATACGCTGAAGGTAAACAATGAAAAGAATGGTTTTGTGGCCTCAAAGATTTTCAATAAGAATGTCTTTGGTGGCAACCATCCCTATGGAAGGTATCTAGAAGAAGCGGATATTAATGCGATCAGCACGACTGATCTTAGATCTTTCTTTCTTAGCTCATTTTCACCGATTGAAATCTACGTTACAGGAAATTTAAATAATCATCAATTTTCATTGCTAACAAAACAAATCAGTAACCTACAGACTCAATCAAAAAGAACACCTCATACTACTGATTGCGAAAGCGGGCCTGCTACTGAAAAGATTATCAAAGACAAGAGCCTTCAATCAGCAATCAAAATTGGAAAGAAGACTATCAATAGAAATCATTCCGATTACCCTGGCTTGTTGTTAGCAAATCATATACTAGGTGGCTATTTTGGCTCAAGACTGATGAAGAATATCAGGGAAGAAAAGGGCTTAACCTATGGAATTCATTCGTCTTTGAGTTCCTACTTAAACAGTGGCGTTTTCAGCATTTCAACTGAAACGAATAAAGATAAGGCGGAACAGGCCCTCACTGAAATCGAGAAAGAAGTGAAAAAAATGCTATCCATTCCGGTAGAAAAGACAGAACTGAGCACAGCAAAAAATCATTTCTTGGGAAACCTCCAACTGGAGGTCTCAAATCCATATGCAGTTACTGAAAAACTAAAAAATATTCGATTGAATAAGTTGCCTGCTTCCTATTATAATGATCTCTATAAGGCAATAATTGTTGTGAGTGATAGGGATCTATTGAGTATGACAAACGAATACC
>JABFSY010000373.1 GCA_013140395.1 Cyclobacteriaceae bacterium | reverse complement strand
TTCCGGTATGACTGGTTTTACTCCATTCGTAGTGGTTGTTGGTGGTAAATATTTTTTGTCGATACCGGAGTGCCTTCTTAAGGCCAGACTTTTAGAATAGCTGTTAGTTATTTTTTGCAGCGTTCTGGTCTGTTGATTTTTTACAGTAAAAAGCCCCGTCTACGCGGGGCTTTTTTGTTGTTGCCGAATGTACACTACTTGATAATGTAATATTTAAGGCCTAGAGATAGGCTGTTAAAACTGGGTTGTAATGTTAGGTTAGAAGTGGCGTTGGATTGCTCTCCAATCACCTCTGAATAGCCAAGTAAGCCAACACTAAAATCAATACCCCATTTCTCGTTTGGGAAAAAGATAATACCGGGACTCAAACCAACACCCCATGTACTTTGTTTTTCGTTGAGTTTTGAGCCAAAGGAACTCTGAGATATTATTGAACCGTTCGCGGCAACTTCAGTAGAAGTTAAGTTGTTTGATTGTTCCCTGCTCCCAAATCCGTAAAACGCATTGAACTCTGCGAAAAGTACAAAATTTTGCGAAATGATTTTATGAATTCGATAGTATTGTTTTATAATGAATTGACTTCGAGCATTTGTATTCTCGTTGTTGTAAAGTGTTGTGGGTTGGCCAACCAAAATTGAATTGGGATTTCTAGATTTAGAAAATTGGTCTAAACGGTCAAAGCCTAGGCCTAAACCGAAGGAAGAAGTTTCCGTCACAAAATATCCAAACGCTGGGAGAATTGACTAGTTGGTGTATCCGCTACTGAGGTCTTGATTGACTGTACTTTGGTCTTGGCTATATCTACTGTAGCCGAGGCTTCCGCCAAATTGCATGTTTCCCTTCTTAATTTGACTATAGGCTAATGAAAGAGTAAATAAAAACGCGAAGAAAGAAGCTACTATTTTTTTCATTTTTTTGTTTTTGTTCGATACAAGCAAATGATTGACCAAAAGTAGTTTAAAATCTTGGCTATTGATGATTTAGCACTGATTCAAAATACATATCTTTAATGAAACGAATCGGCATGAACAAAAAAATCATCTATTTCACCTCTCCTTTCATTTTGTTGGCGGTAATTTACTTTTTGGGGCCTACTCCCGACAAGCCTAGATGGGATTTGACAATGCCTACAGCTCCACAGCAATCGGAATCTTTGGAAAAGTATGTTGTTGATCAGGAAAGCAAACACAAACTAAAACCTGACAATGAAGCGCGTATCGTTTGGGCGGATAGTTCAAGGAAGAAGACCGAATATAGTGTCATTTATCTTCATGGCTTTTCAGCAAGTCAAGAAGAGGGTGATCCGGTGCATGTCAATTTCGCAAAAAAATTTAATTGCAATCTTTACCTCGCTCGACTGGCAGACCATGGTGTTGACACCACTGAACAACTTCTTTTGTTTACACCTGACCGGTGGTGGCAAAGCAGCAAAGAGGCGCTAGCTATCGGAAAGGCGCTTGGTGATAAGGTTATCATCATGAGTACATCTACGGGGGGAACAATGGCACTGCTATTGGCTGCTGAGTATCCACAGGATGTACATGCGCTGATCAATTTGTCCCCCAATATTCAAATCTTTCATCCGTTGGCCTCTTTGTCCAACAATCCCTGGGGTTTACAACTGGCGCGGAAAGTGATTGGCGGCAATTACAATGAATCGAAACCCATTTACGGTGTGGATATGAAACTGCAAAATCAGTATTGGAATGACAAATACCGCCTTGAGGCCGTTGGTCAGATGCAGGAAATGTTGGAAGATAAAATGACGGAGCAAACTTTTAAAAGAATAAAGGCACCTTCATTATCGCTGTACTATTACAAAAATGAGGCAGAACAAGATTCAACGGTGAGGGTGAGTGCTATCCTTAAGATGAATGAGCTATTGGGTACTCCTGATTCAATGAAAGTCGCTCTGGCCATTCCTGACGCGGGCACTCATGTTATAGGATCGTACATACGCTCAAAAGATATCTTTTCTGTTGAGCGCACTGCTGAGAATTTTGCAGTTGGAAAATTGGGGATGAAGATTAATTATGGGTTGAATCCTACAAAACTAGATGCTTACAAAGATAGTTTGAAGGCCAATCCCGATAACGAGCTGATTGACTTAGAGAAATTCATACCGAATATTATGCTAGATATTCGCTATGCCACCACTAACAATTTTACCAAAGAAAAAATCTACAATTTGCCAAAGGCTTATTCGCGCAAGCCTGTCGCCATAGCTTTAAAGAAGGCACAAGATGAGTTTAACAAACTGGGCTACGGCATAAAAGTATACGATGGGTATCGACCGTATTCTGCAACTGTAAAATTTTATGAAGTGATGAAAGGGGATACGATGTATGTAGCCAGTCCCTACAAAGGATCCAAGCATAATCGGGGTTGCGCTCTTGACATCACATTAGTTGATTTAAAGACGAAAGAAGAATTGAAAATGCCAACCGAATGGGGTACTGCTTCGAAGGAAAGCTGGGCAGACGCACCTGTAAGTGATCCTATCATTGCCAAAAACAGAGAGACGCTTATTTCTATCATGGAAAAAAATGGCTTTAAAGTCTATACAGCCGAGTGGTGGCATTTTGATTTTGTGGGATGGCAGAAATATGATGTGATGGATATTAATTTTGAGCAGCTTGATTAAACATTAGTCGTGAGACAAGTTATACATACATTGTGTTAATAGTGTTCAGAAATTAGAATCTCCTACTTCTCGCATAACATCTTATGACCATAGAAGAAGCTCAAACCCAAGTAGATCAATGGATCAAAACCCATGGTGTTCGTTACTTTAACGAACTTACCAATATGACCATTCTCACAGAAGAAGTGGGTGAAGTGGCACGAATCATGGCAAGGAGATATGGTGAGCAATCCGAAAAGGAATCCGACAAAGGCAAGGACCTAGGTGATGAAATGGCCGATGTTCTTTGGGTGTTGATTTGTCTGGCCAATCAGACGGGCGTAGATTTAACCAAAGCCTTTGAAAAAAATCTAGAGAAAAAGACTATTCGTGACAGCGACCGCCACCATCAAAACCCGAAGTTATCGAAGACGTAGCACTCCATTGATCAGTCTCGGTAGTACAGTATATTGATCCGGAGTAACACAAAATTTTAGATCGTCATGGATATTTAGCTTGTTCAAACGTCTCACATGAGAGGAGGCATTTAAAAAACTCACCATATCGTCTTTTGCAATATTATATAAATGCTGTGCGGCCAGAGGAGCATCACAATCCGGTCCGAGATAGTCTTTCAATTTGTCAACCAGTGCACCGGCAAAGAGCGTGTCCTCCAGGTTTACTTTGCCTTTCCAGCCGGCACACACAACCAAGACATTGTGTTCATTCAGCAATAAATATTTAGCGACTGCATTCAGGTTCAAGAATGAACCAATAATAACATCTTTCGCCCCTTTTGATTTTTCAATCGCCTGAGTTCCATTGGTAGTGGTGAAGGCAATCTTCAATCCGCGGACTTGTTCGCCCATGTATTCGAAAGGCGAGTTTCCCTTGTCAAAACCTTCAACTTTTTTTCCATCACGCTCCCCCGAAATCACATAGCCCCTTAGCTTTAAGCTTTGGCACTCTTCCAAATTGGCGATGGGCGTAATGCTTTCCACGCCATGAGCAAAAGCAGTCACCATACAGGAAGTTGCTCTCAAAATGTCCACTACTACCACTGTTTTATCTTGCACCGGGTAGAGATGCATTAGTTCGGGGCTTAGGCAGACATCGATTGTTTTCATGTTGTCGGAACTTTGATTTTTTTGATTTGTGGGATATTCATGATGGCTTGAATTTCTTGTTTTGAAGTCTATGAAATTCAAGTTTGGTATTCCCGAAGTTGATCAATAGCCCTACTTCTAAATTGAAAGCTTCGAGATAATTGATTGCTTGAGCTAAATGAACAGGTTCTAGTTTTGTCAAAGCCTTAAGCTCTACGCAAATCTTTTCATCAATCAAGAAGTCAACTCTTCTAGTGCCAATGTCTTTATTCTTGTAAAAGATGGGCATTTCTACTTCGCGACTGAAAAGTATTTTATTTAATTCCATTTCGTAAGAAAGAGCTCTTTGGTAGATCACTTCCTGAAAACCATTCCCAAGGAAATTATGCACCTCCATGGCACAGCCAATAATCTTGCCCGTCAATTCGGAGTATAGGTATTCAGGTTTGATCATGTTATATCATGAATATCTATATCATCAAAGTTCAGACAAGAGGTGTTTTACTGACGATCGCTTTTAATGCTTTATTTCTTATGTCAATGAAAATTTCTGCTCCTACTGCAGCATTTGCAGTCGTTACATAACCCAAACCAATCCCAATGCCTAGCATAGGTGACTGAGTTCCTGATGTGACTTTTCCGATCACATTGCCAGCTGAATCTTTAATCGGATAGTCATGACGTGGAATACCCTTATCAATCATCTTGAAGCCCACTAATTTTCGCGAAACACCGATTTCTTTTTGTTTTTGAATATTCGCAGAATTCGTGAACACCTTTGTAAACTTGGTAATCCAACCTAGTCCACCTTCCAAGGGGGAAGTGGTGTCATCAATATCATTTCCATAAAGGCAAAAGCCCATTTCCAGGCGTAGCGTATCACGCGCTCCAAGGCCAATTGGTTTGATGCCTTCCTCCTTACCTGCCCCAAAAATCGCTTGCCAAACTTTTTCAGCATTTGCTTTATTGACATAAACTTCAAAGCCACCTGCTCCAGTGTAGCCGGTATTGCTTAAAACAACATTGGGTACTCCGGCCAGTTCGCCAACGGCAAAATGGTAGTACTTAATTTCGGAGAGGTCAGTGGAAGTGAGTTTCTGCAATACTCCCACAGCCTTAGGCCCCTGAACGGCAAACAAGCAAATGTCATCTGAAATGTTTTTCATGTCAGCTCCTTTGCTATTGAATTTTGAAATCCAGTTCCAATCTTTTTCTATGTTGGATGCATTGACTACAAGTAAGTAGTCATTATCCTTTACCTTGTACACAATAAGATCATCTACAATGCCGCCCGTTTCATTAGGGAGACATGAGTATTGGGCTTGCCCGTCAACTAGTTTGCTGGCATCATTGCTTGTTACGCGCTGAATCAAATCCAGTGCATGGGGCCCTTTAATAGTAAACTCCCCCATATGTGAAACATCAAAAACGCCCACACCATTCCGAACCGTCATGTGCTCTTCGATATCGGAAGAATACCGTACCGGCATATTGTATCCAGCAAAGGGAACCATTTTGGCACCTAGCTTTTCGTGTATAGCATTTAAAGGAACATACTTAATCTCCATAGAAAAAAATTTAAGCTCAAAAGTAAGAACTGTTTATGATAATTAATTGACTAATTTTCTCACGGATTCACAGGTTCGAAAACTAGTTGTTAAGGTCTGCCGATCATTTTGACAACTTTTTTTCGAAGTCTTGGTAGACGTTGAGGGGAAGTGTTTTCTTAAGCTTTGTCATTGCCTGCAAAGATTCATTGTCAAAACCCAATAGCCTTGCTTGAAGAACGTATTCCTTCAAGAGCTTAACCGAATTAGGTTTTGCCAGAAGTCCGTTTACTAAAATCGAATAAGACTTTAACTTGTCTTTGCTGTTTTTTTTAAAAAACCGAGCGGATGCCAACATTGGTTCTTCGAATTGAAAATTGGCTGTTCTCAGGTAATCAAAGTCGCGTATTGCTTCTTTTATTCTGCCCTCTCGCTCAGCCAGAACTGCACGCCAATAGATTTTTTCAATTCGATAATCTGCAGGCAATTCTCCAGTCATTTTTTTTTGCAAGTAGCTCCAGTTTGAGGTCTCCACAGCCAGCATCATATTAAAAATCGTGATTTCATCTGCAAGTGCTTTGTCTGTCAACTTGACGCCTTTTAACATTGATAGATAACTAATCGCTCTGTTTGGCTCATCCAGTTTATACCACCTTTTACTTCTCTCTAAAATGGCGCGTGTTTTCAAATCTACATCAGTCATATTTTGAATCAACTGACTAAACTGAAGCGAGTCGGAAAGCGGTACACGAATTTTAGAGTATTCGTAGATGAATTCGTCATCTTGCTGTAACGCTTCGTTATTTTTAACCTCCATTACTTTTTTATAGCGCAAGGATTGATTTCGCCTGGAAGAATCACCAGATGTAAGTAAAGAATCCCACAATGACAACGCCACATCCAAGCTATCCGCCTCTGTCCACGCCAATGCCTGCATAAAATCGGCACCATACATGTTTTTTTCCTCAGCAGCTTTGAAATACAATGCAGCGGTGGTCGGATTTTTTTGTTCGAGCAGCCAGATGCCTATTAAGTAAAAGTATTTTCCTTGGTCAGTAGAGTATGCTAATTCGCGAGTCAGTTCGAGCGCTTCCGTGACCATCCCATGTTCGTAGTAGGCATGCGCAGCGGCCTGAAGCACATATTCTTTGAAGTTGCTGTTGATGGGTTTCTTAGCAATGAGTACATAATTACGCAGAGCAGCTGTGTCTAGTTTTTCTAATTGGTTGGTTAGTTGATTGCTGATGACAGTCGCCATGCGCACGTTGAGGAGGGAGTCCTTTGGCAGCTTTGGATCGATCGGTAAGTCTATGTGTTGAAGGGTCGCAAGTGCGAAAGCGTTGCTCTGTGTACCCAAATCTTTCGATCCCAAAAGTTTGAGTAATGAGTCAGCCGGAAATGATAATCGAAGTTGAGCACTGGCTGCAAATAAATTGGTTTCTGCTGCATCCTTTGTTAGTTGACTTTTTCTGGCTCTTTGAAAAAACAGCAAAGAAGAATCTAATTGATTAAGTTGATAATAGTTCAACGCTTGTGCATTTAGCAATAATCCACTGGTGGGAAAAACTCTCAATCCGTCCTTGAGAAGGGCCGCTGCCTCCACGTATTTTCCATTGGTTTGATAGGCGTCACCATAATTCAGGTAGGCCATTTCTGAGGGGGTCGTTCTGATGATATTCTCATACTCTGCAAGAGCAGCAGGCGGGTTCAATTGCGCGGAATACAAATTGGCCAGCGCATAATGTGCATGGTGATTTCGATTTCTGGTAGCAATCGATTTTTTATAATAGGCTTCGGCCGTTTGTTGATCTGCCAGAGCAAGGTACATATCTCCGTAGGCATTGTAGTAAGTAGCCTTTGCACGATCAAAATAGGTTGTGAGAGGATATGAATATGAGAGGAAAGCGAACGTTGCTATCAAGCCCATCGTGCGAAAAGTAAAGAAGGGCATCGCAGATGGTTGGTAAAGTATTTTGTGTACAGATACGTTTGCCAGCAACATGGGGCCGAAGTTGGCGGTTACATAGGCGGTAAAAATAACTCCATAGCCCAGGTGCATGAAAAGAATGATATCATCAAAGCCTTCCATCATAGTGGTACTATGTGTGGCGAAGCAAAAACTTAAGGTTGCATAGGCTGTGAGGAAGAACCCCAAATAGAGATAGGTAACGGTCGGGAAGGAGCTTACAGCATCTGCATAAAGCGGCACTCTCTTTCGCACACCCCACAAGCCGACAATGGAAGAAAGTGTGAGAAGTAGAAACGAGTCTACAGTGAAGATATTCCAGTACAGGTATTTTTCCCGAATTAGGTAAGTGATAACTAGATTGGCGAGGTAGATGGCCGTAATGAGATAGAAGTGTCCAGCTGAGCGGGTTGGTTTTTGTGAATTTGTAACGATGGTAACAAATAGTGCAACCAATTCATGTGCGATCATTGCGATGAATACCACACTCATAATAATGCCGGTGGTTAGCCCGTTCACTGCCAAATGAAGAAACGGACTATTGACACGACTTCCAAAATACACTACAACCGCTATGATGAGCGTAATAACTACAAAACAAGATAGCCGGAATAGAAATGAAAAATCACTCCTGAATGATTGGAAATAATAAGCGGTGGCAGCATACAGAATAGTGACAACTATTGTCAAGGCTTTATTCGATAGGCCAAATACCAGAAGCGCCTCCCAATGAAAATTAACAATGATGAGGATAACAAAACCTATTCCACCCAAAAAGGAATATCGCTTGAGTGTGGTGATGAATGTCAGAAACAAAAGAACCCCAATGGTTAGGCAGCCTAAAAAGAGATGATAAATCCAAAAAGTCGGTTGAAGGTCGCTACCTACATAGGTTTCATACAACAAGATATTTTCAATGGGTACCTCTATAGTGGAAAGACCTACCCGAAAACTTCGCAGAGCAACATCCATCAGTTTCAATTCCTGAAACTGTTCGTATACATACACCAAAGAAGGGTTTTGAAAATAGATGTAGCCAAATAGGCTCAGCCCAGCCAAAGCTAAGCATGCCAACAGCCAGAAAAGACGTTTCTCACTGTTGGTCCAATGCTCCCAAAACCGAATATTTGACATCTCTTATTCCAGAACTTTTGGCACACGAAAATAGTCTTCGTCTTTCTTTGGAGCGTTCGACAGCACTTCAGCATGTGTTAGGTTGACCTTTGCTACATCATCACGTAAAACATTGATTTCGTGACTCATCGTGGTGAGCGCTGCGACACCATCCGTATTGACTTCATTTAATTTCTCAACAAAAGTGAGCATGTTGCTCATGTCGCTCAGCATTTGGTCGTTATCTTTCTCACTGATTTCGAGCCGAGAAAGGTGTGCGATTTTTTGAAGTGTTTCTAGATCTAATTTCATTGAGATAACTAACTTTTTGATAATTCACTTTGAATCACGGAAAACACCTTCTGTTTTAACAACGAAATGCTTTCCAACGTCATACCTTTTGTTTCGATCGGCTCATGAAAGATTACTTTGACTTTGCCTGCATGCAAAATCATTTTTTTCTGATCAGGCAAAATTATCCAATTATAAGGGATCGTGACGGGTACAATGGGTATTTGTTTTTCAATGGCGGTTCGAAAGGCACCATCTTTGAAAGGCACCATTTGGGGTGGATTTTTGGTTGCCATCCCACCCTCCGGGTAAATCACGAGGCTTTTTCCCGAATCAATGGCCTTCATGCTTGCCAGGATTGTTTCCGACCGACTGCGCATACTTTTTCGGTCGACCGTGATATGCAGTTTGTGGTACATAAACCCGAAAAATGGAATTTTTTCCATATCATTTTTACCAACGAACACGGCATTGATCGGATTCAGACCCATTGTTGGGATATCAAGATAGGAGAAATGGTTGGGGCAAAAAATATACTGACGATTACTGTCTAGTTTTCCACGTGTCTCTACGCGAAACGGTAGGAAGCAAAAGATAAACATCAACCTCGCCCACCACCGATTGAAAACACCGACTAATTTAAATTTTTCTGGAAGAACAATTGGAATTAATAGCAGCGGTAAAAAAAGGAAAAACAAGAAGGAAAAAACGAAAAAGCCGTAGATGGTATGTACTACTCTAATCAGTTTCATTCGCGGAGTACTTCATGAGAGTCGGTTTTGCTTTGTTTTCATTGTGCTAGCGATTTATAGAATCTGCCTTGGGGATCAAGATAATTTCATTTTGCCTCCCATCGATATATCGAAACCCCTTCTCGTCAAAATAGCCATCTTCTTCCAATTGAATGCGCACTTCCTTTTTCCATTCGATCACGTATACCGAGGCATTCAATTCAATGGAATAAGCGGTATTAAAATGCATCGGGTAGTCGCCCGTGAAGGGAACACCGCCTTGCATATCCCACATGCCTATGGTAGTGCCAGCTGCATGACCATGAAAGCCAATTGGATGCGTGTAAATGGAAGGAGTAATTCCCCCGTCAATCGCCTGTTTACGAGTGTCGGCTAGAATTTGATTGCCCGTTTTTCCCTCCTTGAAATTGCTGGTCAGTATATCTTGAAGTTTATTTCCTCTTTTGAATGCGTTGCGTAAATATTCGGGTACCTCCGTTTCTCCTGGCTTCAGAACGTAAGCATGTTGTTGGGTATCCGTGTTAAGCCTCAAGTAGGTGATGCCGAAGTCGACATGCAATATATCTCCAGGTAGAATGACTAAAGGTTGTGGCCGCTTGGCGGTTATGGTCTCAGGTTCTTGTCGTTGTATGGATACTGATGGCTGGAACCAGGTGTCGAGCTTTAGTCGCTTGATTTCTTCGCGATACCACCACACCACATCTTCGGTAGTTGTTATACCCGGCTGAATGACTTTGTCGGAAAACCCTTCCGCGATGATTTCGTGAGCGATACGACAAATCTGTTGGTAGATAATCATTTCTCTTTCAGTGCGAGTTTCAAGCCATGCTACACCTAATTTTTCGGCAGAGGCAACGTGTGTATACAAGCGCTTGGGCAAAGCGGTCAGAAATTGGTCATAGTCGTTCGCAGTCAACCCATCGGCATGACCCCACGAGGGCGCCTTGTTGACACCTATCTTTTTCGGATTTCTTTCTTCTACAATCTTGGCGAGTTGGCCCCATTGATCCGGCTGATGGTCCGGATCCCAAGCGCGTCTAAACATTTTGCCAACATCGTAACGAGCTACGGCTAAGTATTCAAGACCCAGATCATTCCCTCTGGCGTCTTTCCCTTTATCATAAATTACCAACATCGTGGTTC
>JABFSY010000261.1 GCA_013140395.1 Cyclobacteriaceae bacterium | reverse complement strand
ATTTATCGGAGGTATATACAGTCAGTAAAGTTTTATATAGCACTAATCGGATAATCGTAACGATAGCAGGCGTGAAGAACCCACCAATAATTACGATCCACAGGGCCAGGCTGCGTTTTGTTTTAAGTCGTTCGCTTTGAAAGCTATGGATGAAAGAAAGGATCATATCAATGGTTAGTCAGGTCGATGAATATAGACTCAAGGTCGTTTTTAACAATGCTGATTTCATATACCAGCACATCGTTTGCTACGAGTTGTCGATTAAGGGCTGCAATGGTTTCTCTACCCAGAGACGGAAGGATAATTTTTCCGTTTTCAAACACTGGTGATAAACTGTGATCGGTCATGATCTTTATTGTTTTCTCCTGATCACTCGTTTCAAAAACGGTTGATACGGATAGCTGTTGTTTATTTTTTAATTCGTCCAACGTGCCTTGAAAGAGCAGCTGCCCTTTGTTGATGATGCCAACATGCGTAACGAGCTTTTCTATTTCGGCAAGCAAGTGACTTGAAATGAGAATTGTAATTCCATCTTCTTGATTCAGTTTTTTTAACAACTCACGTACCTCAATAATTCCGTTGGGATCCAGGCCGTTAGTAGGTTCATCGAGAATAAGAAGGGAGGGATTGTGCAGCAGGGCAATGGCAATACTTAAGCGCTGCTTCATGCCCAATGAAAACTGATTTGCTTTTTTATTTCCGGTAGCAGATAAGCCCACTAAATCTAAAACGTGTTGAATGCGTTCTTTAGGACATTGATAGACTTTTTGTAAAAGAGTTAAGTTTTCCTTTGCAGTGAGATGCCCATAAAGAGAGGGGCTTTCAATAAGCGAACCTATTTTCTTTAAGATGGTAAGTCTGTTCTCTTGAAAAGGCAATCCAAAGAAGGAGATTGACCCTTGTTGTTTTTTCAGCAAGCCAAGCGCAAGTCTCAGTGTGGTTGTCTTACCAGCACCGTTTGGACCGAGGAAGCCGTAGATGCTTCCGGTTTGAACTTGTAGGTTGATATCTTTTAGTACAACCTCGTTTTCTGAAAAACGATGAATGAGGTGATGGGTTTCTACGCAATAGTCGGGCATTTATTCGGCAGTCAGTTTTGTCAGTGGCATGACGGCAAGCATCGAATATTGTTACAAGCAGATTTTGTCAACGCTCAATCTTCTCCAGATATGGATGTGCGCTGCGTCTACTTCAATACTTTCTTGTACGTATCTTCATCAAAGCCCAACAAAATCACTTTATTCTTTTCTTCTATTAATGGTCGTTTGATCACGCTTGTTTTTTCAAGCATGAGAGCGATAGCTGTTTTTTCATTTACCACTTTTTTCTGATCGGCTTCTTGTAATTGGCGCCACGTGGCACCTCGTTTGTTAACTAGACTTTCCCAACCAACCTGTTGGCACCAGGCACTGAGCTTGGCGGCAGTAATCCCTGCTTTTTTATAATCATGAAATTCGAAGACGACTTTGTTTTTATTCAGCCAGTCTATTGCAGACTTTACCGTGTTGCAATTTTTGATGCCGTAGACGATCATAGTTATTCTGCCAGTTGAAGTTTAGTCGAAAAATACAAAAATTCACAGAGAGGCGAAGTCACAAGTCGTAGATGTACTATTCCATCTTTAATGTTTCAGCTGGATTTGCATTTGCTGTCTTAACGGTTTGCGATGCAATGGTAGCTATTCCCAAGGCCAGCAAGAAGGTACTACTCAACAAAACATCCCAAACGGTTAACCGAACGCTGTAGTACTGTAATTGAGTCAAAAATTTGTCAAAAAACACGATGGTCAATGGAATAGAAAGTGCAATAGCCCAGAGCATCAATTTGAAATAGTCTTTCGAGAGGAGATAGGTAATGCTGCTTGTGCTTGCCCCCATTACTTTGCGAATGCTCACCTCTTTAATTTTCCCCTCTGATGTATAGACGACCATGCCCAACATTCCGAGTAATGAGATAGTGATTGCCAGTAAGCCTAAAAATCCTACCATCTTTAACAACACTTGATACATCGAATAACCTTCATTTAATTCTTCTTCAAAAAACTGCGCTTCTAATCTTAGCGGGCTCACACTTTTCCACGTTTGCTCAAATTGACTAAACATGGTGTAGGCATCCGTTGAAGACACCTTTAAATTAGCGTAAGCGAATTGAGCCGGATCCATACGAAAGAAGAACTTTCCTATGGGAAGGCGAAGGGTAGCAAAGTGGAAATTTTTTAGCACGCCAATGATCTCAAGATCTTTTCCCTCCACATGATAGGTTCGCCCGATTGCCTCTGCAGGACTATTGATTTTATAAGCTTTTAGAAATTCTTCGTTTACAATAATGAATCGCTCGCGCTGCCAAGCTTCTTCAGGAAAATTTTTACCGGCCAAAAATTGCAAACCAAAATTGGGAATGTACTGCGTATCTACAAAAACCTGTGCCACTTCAGTGGAGTCTTTTTCATTATTCTTGATCCAGGTTTCCGAGTAGTTAAGGCCCAGTAACGAGGAAGACATCGACACGGTTTGCACAGTGGATAACTTGGCAAACTCAGCTTTCACAAGTTCTGGCTTTACACCCTGCAATTGCACGTCTACCATATTTTGCTTGGCAAAACCAAAGTCAAAATTGAGCGAATACTTGTACTGCCGACTAAATACAACCAACGAGAGGATGAAGCAAAAGGACAAGGCAAACTGAAAAACAGTTAGCCCTTTTCGGATGCGCATACCCGCTGAGCCTTTACCGGAAATTTTTGTTTTCAACGCTTGAATAGGATTGAGACGGGCAAAGTAAAAAGCCGGAAAGACGCCCGCAACTAAGCCGGTTCCAACGGCAAAGGCAAAAAACAGCAAGAGTGTAAATGGCGTTAAACTCAGATCGAGCGAAGAGGAAGCAACCATCATCGTTTGAAATTCTTTGCGGATTATGAAAAAAATCAACACTGCGCCTGCCAATGCAATTAATGTAATGACAACGGTTTCGGTGATGAATTGAAAGAAGATTTGATTTTTTACCCCGCCCATCGTCTTGCGC
>JABFSY010000419.1 GCA_013140395.1 Cyclobacteriaceae bacterium | reverse complement strand
GCGAAATGGAAATTTACGTGGAGCGTGATGAAGTATTTCAGGCCGGAATTTATAAAGTCGATGAAGAGAACAACACGCATAAACCAACTCGATATGTTTTTTAACAACCTAAAATTTTCAATACGAGTCTTTTTGAAAGATAAATCTTTCTCGGTACTCAATATTCTCGGTCTGGCATTGGGTATCACCGTCAGTATTTTGCTTTTGCTTATTCTACAGAATGATTTGAATTATGATAAGCACTATGCGAATCACTCGAGGATTTACCGATTAGGTGGGCACATGCAGGCCACAGGCCTAGATGCTAAGGTGGCAAGATCTGCCCGTGAGCTGGCGCCAATTTTGAAAGATGAGTTTCCGGAGGTGCAAGAGGCTGTGCGGGCTAATAGTTGGGGGCGAACGCTTGTCAAGTACCAACCCAAAGAAGGAGACGAAAAATCTTTTTACGAAGAGAATATTGTTCGTGCAGACTCTACTTACTTTTCTGTATTCACACATACGTTTATCGCTGGCAATCCACAAACATGCTTTAAAGGATTGGATAATCTGGTGATTACAAAGTCAGTTGCAGACAAATATTTTGGTAGTGCCGATCCGCTCGACCAGGTGTTGATCATAGATAACCAGCAGCGAAAAGTAACAGCGGTAATTCAAGATCTTCCGGAGAATACCCACTTGAAATTCAATATTCTGATTTCCAACTTTAGAGAACGCGGGTGGGTAATGGAAGAAGGTAAGGTAAAGTCGGAAGCATTTTGGAACCCCGATGTCTATACTTATTTACTATTTCCGGAAGGATATAATACTCAACAGTTCTACGAAAAGTTTGGGGCAATATTTGAAAAGTACTTTAAATCGTTTGGCGATCAGGTGGGTGGTAAGTATGCCCCGATTCTTGAGCCGCTGACATCCATCCACTTTTATTCAAAGCTGGATAGTGATGAGGCTCGTGGAAACATTGCCTACCTCTATGCCTTTGCAGGAGTTGGGTTTTTTATCATCCTGCTGGCGTGTATCAACTACATGAATTTATCTACGGCAAAAGCCATTAACCGGGCCAGTGAGATTGCGATGAAGAAAACATTGGGATCAAGCCGGAGTTCGTTGTTGATATCGTTTTTGAGTGAGTCCCTATTTCTATCATTCATCTCGTTGTGTGTGGCAATCGGTCTTGTTTATTTCATTCTTATTGCGACACCATTTAATGAACTGATTGGCAAAAACCTTTCGCTAAACTTCTTCGGCAACCCCACTTTACTAATTGGTTCTATTGCCATTACGTTTATCATTGGAATTATTTCCGGGCTTTACCCAGCGCTTTATTTGCCGAGCATTCCTACCTTAAAAGCACTCAAAGGAGCTTTTAAAAATCAAAAGTCAAGCTTGGTTTTGCGAAAGGTACTTACTACCACGCAGTTTGGTATCTCTATGTTTGTGGTGGTTTGCACGTGGCTCATGCAAGATCAGATTGCCTACATGCGTTTGAAAGACTTGGGCTTTTCGAAAGATAATGTATTGGTTTTGCCCATACAGGATACACTTGTTCAAAACCAGATTGGAGCAATCAAGAATGAGTTTCTGCAAAATCCACGAATAGTGGCCGCTGCGACTTCTTACGATGTGATGGGTATGGGCATCGGTGGGCCGGTGATGTGGGCCGAAGGCGAAGACGGTATGAAGCAACAGGCTTTCTCGATGATGAATGTGGGTGATGATTATTTAAAAACGCTGGACTTGAAACTATTGGCAGGCCGTGATTTTTTGCCTGGCCCTAACGCAGATGTTGAAGACGCCTTTATCGTGAACGAGGCCGCTGCTAAACTCATGGGCTGGGGCGATAATCCGGTGGGAAAGAAAGTCAAGTTCTTCCATGCCGAAAAAGACGGGCAGGTTATAGGTATGGTAAAAGATTTCAATTTCTCTTCGCTTCATAATCGCGTAGAACCTTTGCTGATTGTAAAGCCTCGTGAAGAAGGCGGATTTCTTCATTTGAAAGTAAAAGGCGAAGACTTACCCACAACACTGGAAGAAATCAAAAAGCGATGGGCAGCAATTGACCCCAATCACCCTTTTGAGTATTTCTTTCTCGACCAAAAATTTGATGAACAATATCGTTCTGATGAAACGCAACAAAAATTGTTGGCGGCACTTTCGTGGGTATGTATTTTCATCTCTTTGCTCGGATTGTTAGGGCTCAGTGCTTTTGCTGCTGTACAGCGAACCAAGGAAATAGGCATACGGAAAGTACACGGGGCTTCGGTACCACAAGTTATTTACCTGCTGTTTAAAGAGGTAATGTTGTTGGTGCTGATTGCAGCGATCGCTATTATTCCTGTTGCCTACTACATTGTCACGAAGTGGATGAGCAACTTTGCGTATCAAACACAAATCAACTACTTATGGTTTGTATTGGTTGCCGCGATGGCAATTGTCTTAGCGTTTTTGACGGTGGCTGTCCATAGCTTCAATACTGCGAACATGAATCCTGTGAAAAGTTTGAGATCGGAATAGTCGTTGTTCGTTCTTGGATGATCGTTAGTCGCCAATTCTATTTCCGAACAACCAACAACTACTAACTAACAACGAAATGCATCCCCCCAAAGCGCCCCCTCCAATTTCTCCGCTGGTTTTGCCGCGAAGACTATATAGAGGAGATTGAAGGTGACTTGACGGAGGTTTTGCGAAGCCGGTTACGATTGCAAGGTTAGAGTCAGATTGACTTATGAAAATTATTTTCAAATCCCTGCAACCTCTTGCGTTTTGTGAAGTATATCCTGTACTCTCAGGATAACCCTCATTAACGATGCTCAAAAACTACTTCAAAATCGCCTTTCGGAATCTCGTAAAACAAAAAGGCTATTCGTTTATCAACATTGCCGGCCTGGCTACCGGGATGGCTGTAGCCATTCTCATCGGCTTGTGGATTTGGGATGAGCTCTCGTATGATAGGTATCATCAAAACTATGATCGGATAGCGCAGGTTTGGCAGCATAATACTTACAATGGTGTAGTGCAATCACAAATATCCAATC
>JABFSY010000524.1 GCA_013140395.1 Cyclobacteriaceae bacterium | reverse complement strand
ATCCATCTCCAATCGCTGTGCACGAAACTTCGCATCCTTCTTGAATGAGATATTTGAGTCGAACAGCAGTGTGCTATCTTGTTCTAACACAGCGTAGGTGACCATTTGTGCATTCTCCGCACCGCACCATTTTTTCGTGAGAAACCTTGTGATTTAAATCGCTGCACTAACTTTAATTCGGAACCTTCATAGCCCTTCAAATTTAATTCGGTGACATTGTAGTTGTCCATTCCGACTTCGTTGAGTTTTAAAATGGGAGTCTTTCCATTGAGCGCGAATGTCTTTTCCGTTTTGTATTCACCTTCCTCTTTAAATGAGTAGACCATTTTCGGAACGGTGAAACTCAAGACTAGTATGCTCGTCACAAAAAGTCCCAGCATTACCCAACTCACGGGTTGATTTACAAGGGAACGTTTCGCTAGGATGGAACTCCCTGAAAGTAATATGGCTAAGCTTGGGATCAAGACAACTGTAAACGCAGCCACCATGCTCCAAACTGGAAATGTGTTTCTAATTGCTTCGGTAGGCAAGCTTAAGCCTTGTATTTCACCCCCGCCCCAATAGTCGGGTAGAATAGCGGTGGTGAAAAAGCCTAACAAAATTCCACCTGTTATAACGATGCTGATAAGCAGCGCTAACCCAATAAAAAAGATTGCGAGTCCGAAGACGACACGAATAAACTCTACTAATACTTTTACAAGAGGGCCCAAAATCTTGCCCAGCGCAGTGATGAACGTAGCAATCAACCGAAAGGGAAACAAAACGATCTTCGCAAGGGTGCTTTCCTCCTCTTCTTTTTCGTTTAAACTTTTCTTTACAGTTGATTCAATATTAGATAACGTCACGGGTTCCCCTTGCATTTCCATTTTTTCTGTAATGCTATTGGCCTCTGGTAATGCGATCCAAAGGATAATGTAGAGAAGCAGACCCAGCCCGCCCACAAAGGCAAACACGATAAATAGCACACGAATAACGGTCACGTCAACTCCGAAGAATGCTGCGACTCCGCTCGCGACTCCTCCTAACACTTTTTTCTCGGGATCGCGATACATCTTTTTAATGTTTGCATCATCGGGTAGATCGTTTGAATTAGGAATGACTATCCATAAAATTATATAGGCTAAAAACAAACCACCATAACTGCCTAACACCAGCAAGGCAAACAGAACACGTGGCCACACAGGGTCAATACTGAAATAGTGGCCCAGACCGGCACACACTCCGCCCAATATTTTTCGTTTTTCATCACGAAATAGTTTCTTGTGAGCGTTATCAGCTGCAGACTGGCGAGCCTTGGATTCCTGGCGGCTATGCTCGGCTTTGGGTGCCTCGTCTCCGATCTCCTGTTCTTCAGCGGCTTTAAAATCGTTAACATTGCCCATCGTTGCGATGAGGCTGTTTACATCTTCGAGAGTAATAACCTGCTTTCCTTCATTCAGGCGCGAAAGAAAAATTTCAGCAATACGGCTTTCTATGTCCGACAAAATTTCGCTGCTGTCTTCAAACGAGCCAAAATAGCGGTTGATAGAGTCCAGGTATTTTCGAAGCGATTCATACCCATCTTCTTCAATGTGAAAGATGATGCCGCTGATGTTGATGCTAATGTTCTTTTTCATACTAATTGATTTGAGGATCGAGTGTCTGAGTGTATTTGGGTTGCATTTTACGTCTTTTAGATATCATCATTTTCCTACTGCTTCTTGTCGATTTCGAACGGCTTCAGTCGAACGCACCAAATCGTCCCAAGTAGCGGTTAGCCCTTCTAAAAATAGTGTTCCATCGGACGTAAGTCTGTAATACTTGCGTGGTGGACCCTCCTTTGACTCCACCCATTTGTATTCCAGTAGACCAGCATTTTTTAATCGCGTCAACAATGGATACAGAGTACCCTCCACGACAATCATTTTTGCCGAAGTTAGCTCATCCAACATGTTGGAAGCATATACTTCGCCTCGCGATATAATGTGGAGGATGCAGAACTCCAATATCCCTTTGCGCATTTGTATTTGTGTGTTCTCTAAGTTCATACAGCACTTTTTTCATCTATTAGGCAACTTATACGCCACAAGTACTGGGTATGGCCAAGTACCACCCCTAAAAACTTGAAAATATTTTAAAAACCTTGATTTTAAGGTATATTGAGTGGATAAATAATTTTTCAGAAATAATGAGGTTCGCGATAACACTCTTCATACTGTTCATTTTTGTACAATCTTTTTCGCAAGACACACATTATTGGACATATCGGTATGGAACTCGGGCTGTATTATTGGGAGGTCCGGCCATCGGTGGATTGGAAGACAACAGTTCAGTTATTTATAATCCTGCATTGCTTAGTCTGGTAAAAAGTACGTCTATTTCAATCAACTCAAATGTGTATCAGGTGGTGAATATCACGGTGAAGGACGGAGCTGGCCCAGGCCAGGATGTTACCAGCAATCAATTCTCAGCAGTTCCTGTAACGGTTTCCGGACTGATTCGAAAGAAAAGGCCATCACGTTGGACGTTGGGATATGCGATCATTGTTCCAACTGAATTTACGTTCAAAGCTTCTGCCCGAGAAGAAGGTTTAAAGGACATTGATCAACAACTAAATAATGGCGTCCCTCAAAGCCCTGGCTCGGAAGAATATGTGGGGCAGTTTTCAATCAACACCCGCTTGTCAGAAAATCAAGGCGCATTTGCTGTGGCCTTCAAAATAAATGATCATTGGTCGATAGGCTTGACCAGCCAATTTACCCTCCGTTCTCACAATTATGCCAAGAATGAGTTGAGTCGAATGATATTGAACAATGCATTAGCCTCCTTGGTTAGCACAAGTGAATCGCAAAACGTAGACTATTCCAATTTACGATATGCCCCTAAACTTGGCTTGGCGTATGCTTCAGGAAATTGGACAGCCGGTGTTGCAGTCAACTTTCCAAGTGTCAACATCACAGGTAGCGGAACTATTGCCCGAGACGTAGTCGCGAACAACCTAAATATTCAGCCCGATGTTACAAAAGCGCGTGTTGGCACCAACGTGGCTGTGAATGATCGCCAAACCAAATTAAGTACAACTTACAAAAGTCCGCTTTCCATCGCTGCCGGAATTGCATTTAAGTCGCAACACACCACAATTGCTGCATCTGCCGAATGGTTTGACAACATTTCGTTGTATAATATCATGTCGCCTGTCGGTGATCCGTTTAAACGGCCAACAACAGCTGTGATTGACAGTCAAAAATTTTTAGAACTGAATGCTTCTAATAAATCGGTAACTAATTTTGCCATTGGTGTTGAGCATGCACTGAATGATAAGATAAACATTAGCACCGGCTTTCGCACTAATAACTCATTTTACGACCGGGTTTTTGACGACCGCATTACTGACAGAAATAAAAAGACCGTAAATAACAACCCGCTCAATCTGGATGTTTCATCCTGGAATATGTACCACGTGGTGATCGGTGGAACGTTTAAAAGGGAGCGAAAAGATTTGAGCATTGGCATTAACTTCAGTTGGGCCGATAAGGGAGCTATCAAGCAATTTGCCAATTTTGAAAATCCAACTGAGCAAACTTTTCTACTCGGGCAAAAAGTGAATACTACCGCTGAGTTCTTCTCCTATGGATTACTTTTAGGTTACACGTTTCGCGTTCGCTCATCTGATAATTAAGCGTCAGTACTGCAGGTGTTTCACGGTTAGGCCCTTGTTAATCATTTGCTTCAGCGAGTCAATACCAATTTTCAGATGTAGATCAACATAACTGGTGGTGACCACTTTGTCACTGGCTTCGGTTTTCACACCATCGGGTGTCATGGGCGAATCAGACACCAGTAGCAAAGCTCCCGCGGGGATTTCGTTGTAAAAAGCCGTTGAAAAGATCGTGGCCGTTTCCATATCTATAGCCATTGCCCGAACTTTGATCAGATAGTTTTTAAAATCCTCGTCCCATTCCCATACTCTCCGATTAGTGGTGTAAACGGTTCCACTCCAGTAATCTTGGTTGTAATCTCGTATGGTTGTTGATATTGCTTTTTGCAAGGCGAACGCTGGCAGCGATGGAACTTCAGGAGGGAAGTAATCATTTGAAGTTCCCTCTCCGCGTATAGCAGCGATGGGCAGAATCAAATCGCCAATTTCGTTCTTGGCTTTCAAGCCACCACACTTTCCTAAAAACAAAACTGCCTTAGGCATGATGGCGGTAAGACAATCCATGATTGTAGCCGCATTAGGACTGCCCATTCCAAAATTGATAATAGTAATACCTTCCGCAGTTGCACTACGCATCGCTCTATCGGCACCATGCACTTCCACATTGTGCCATTCGGCAAATTTTTTCACGTAGTTATCGAAGTTGGTAAGCAAAATGTAATGCCCGAAATCTTCTAATGCCAGTCCGGTATACCGGGGAAGCCAATTATCAACAATGTCCTTTTTGTTTTTCATCTTTGACTGATTAAAGTTGCAGCGTTGCCTTCTTTTTCGTCTATGCAAAAATTAAACCTTCCGGAAATCGATGCGAAGCTTAAAAAAGAGGTAGGCAAAGTATGGAATTTTGACATGATTCGGAAAAAGTATGTGGTTTTAACCCCGGAAGAGTGGGTACGCCAACATTTTATTCACTTTCTGATCCATGAGTTAAAATACCCCAAGACACTTTTTCGAATTGAGAGCAGTCTCAGCTATAACAAACTTCAAAAGCGATCCGATATTCTGATTTTTGACAGAGTCGGCAAACCGTGGATGCTAATCGAATGTAAGTCGGCCGATATCCGGTTGAGCCAAAACGCATTCAATCAAGTAGCGGTTTATAACATGACGGTGAACGCGAAATACATTGCCGTTACCAATGGCAGGATGCACTTCTGCTGCGAAGCAGCTAAAGACGGAGAGAAAGCTTCGTTTTTAGAAGTGTTTCCGGAATTCGGTTAGGATATTATCCAATAGGCTAACTCAAGCAAGCACCCAAAGCAATTGGCTTCAGGTACTTGCTTGACGTAAATAAATCAATTCAGAAATTCTTTTATGTCCGAATAAGGCGTGTTGAATGCATCTGCAACCGCTTTGTATACAACCTTGCCATTGATCACGTTCAATCCTTTTTTCAAATCAAGATTCTCAGCACACGCTTTTTTCCATCCTTGTGTCGCTAATTTAATGGCATAAGGCAGTGTTGCGTTGGTCAACGCCAGCGTTGAAGTATATGGCACTGCGCCAGGCATGTTGGCCACGCAATAGTGAACGACATCATCAATAATGTAAGTAGGATCTTCGTGAGTAGTAGGTCTACACGTTTCAATGCAACCTCCTTGATCGACCGCTACGTCAACCAATACCGTTCCGGGGCGCATCGTCTTTAGCATGTCGCGGGTGATTAGTTTAGGAGCTTTTGCGCCAGGAACGAGCACTCCACCAATTATCAGATCGTGTGTCTTCACCAATTCACGTAGTACATATTCGTTAGATACCATCGTATGAACATTTTTTGGCATTACATCATCTAAATAGCGCAAGCGATTAATGTTCACATCGGTGATAATGACATCTGCACCCATCCCTGCGGCCATCTTTGCTGCGTTCGTTCCTACCACACCACCACCTAAAATCAATACTTTTGCAGGCATCACTCCCGGTACACCCCCTAATAAAATTCCTCTTCCTTTGAGAGGCTTCTCCAAATATTTCGCACCCTCTTGAATCGACATTCTACCTGCCACTTCACTCATTGGGATTAGCAATGGCAAACTTCCATCAAGGCGCTCCACAGTTTCGTAAGCGAGGCAAACAGAACCTGTCTTCACCATGGCGTGGAGCAAAGGCTCATAAGAGGCAAAATGGAAATAAGTAAACACTAGCTGATCTTTTTTTATCAAGCTATATTCTTGCTCAATCGGCTCTTTTACCTTCATGATCATCTCAGCAATAGCAAAAACTTCTTGCGCTGTGGAAAGGATTTTGGCTCCTGCATTTTTATATTCTTCATCGCTAAAGCCACTGCCTTCTCCTGCTTTGGTTTGCATATTTACTAGGTGCCCGCGCTTTGACAGCTCGGCTGCTCCAGCTGGTGTTAGCGCTACACGATTTTCATTGTTTTTGATTTCTTTGGGAACTCCGATGATCATATTGATGGGATTAAAGTGTCTATTTCCTATTTTTCAAACGAGTGCGCAAATATACGTGCTATAATTGGGAGCATCAATAGGTTGTCGAGTAGTTTGGAACTTTGCTGAAACTCAAGACCTTTATGAATAGCTTGCTTTTACACCTGAATGTCGCTCTTTCTTTTATTTGGTGAATGGTTTCTGTTAATAATAAGGAATGAAAAACCTATTTGCTTTCTATGGCTCGTTAAGATCTGGTTTATCAAATTATGATGCCTACGCTGCTTTTTTACGGTATCAGTTCAGTACCTGGATAACTGGTTATGAGATGTATTCTTTGGGCGTCTTTCCTTTTGCTATCAGGACGCATCTACCCCATGAAAAAATCCTCGTGGAGATTTTTGAAATTGAAAACGCAGAAATACGAAAACAGATTGATGAACTAGAATTTCAATATGGTTATCACAAAGACACGATTGAAATAGACGGACAGCTTGTAACGATCTACCTGTTTAATGAGAAAGCAAATTATCCTAAGGTGAATGAAGGTGACTGGGCGAAATTCTTTCGAGGATAGATTGATTGTCATTATTTTATTTGGTCAATTTTTGGTTCTTTGAACCCTCGTTGGTTTTTCTCTACTTTTGAAAAATAAATTGCACACGTTTGAGCTACACAAAAACTGATTTTCCTATGGTATCAGCTACAAAGGCAGCTGAAGTGCTGGCCGACTACCAACTCGTGTGCGAAAGCCGTGAGGCCAGCCTATTAGGCAGGAAGGAAGTCTTCATGGGAAAGGCCAAGTTTGGAATCTTTGGCGATGGAAAAGAAGTGGCTCAAATTGCGATGGCCAAAGTGTTTCGCAGTGGAGATCATCGTGCCGGTTATTATCGCGATCAAACTTTTATGCTGGCGATTGGTGAGATGAACCTTCACCACTATTTCGCCCAGCTATATGCACACACCGATGTTCATGCAGACCCCGCCTCTGCCGGGAGATTGATGAACGGACATTTCGCCACCCGTATGTTGGATGATCGAGGTGAGTTGAAAAACATTGCTCAGCTAAAAAACAGCAGCGCTGATATTTCTCCAACAGCTGCACAAATGCCTCGGTTGGTAGGTCTGGCGTACGCATCCAAGTTATTTCGAAATAATCCTTCTCTTTCGTCATTTTCAAATCTCAGCACCAACGGAAATGAAATTGCGTTTGGCACGATCGGCAATGCATCTACCTCGGAGGGGATGTTTTTTGAAGCGATCAATGCAGCGGGCGTTTTGCAAGTTCCTATGTTGGTTTCTGTTTGGGATGATGAATACGGAATTTCTGTTCCAAAAGAATACCAAACCACCAAGGGCAGTATCTCTAAGATTTTAGCTGGCTTTCAGCGCGATAAGAAAGACAAAGGGTACGAACTTTTTACGGCCAAAGGATGGGACTATGAAGAGCTTTGCAAAGTGTATGCAAAAGCAGAAAAGGTCTGTCGCGAAGAACATGTGCCTGTCCTTGTGCATGTGGTAGAGATGACACAACCGCAAGGACATTCCACGTCAGGATCACACGAAAGATATAAAACAAAGGAAAGGTTAAATTGGGAGACACAGTTCGATTGCATTGCTAAAATGCGCGAATGGATTATTGAACAAGGCATTAGTACCTCCCCCGAACTGGATGAGATTGAAAAAAAGGCAAAAGCAAATGCCAAAAAAATAAAAGACGAAACGTGGAAGGCGTTCAATCAAGGAATACAGCAAGATCAGGAAACACTCGTACGATTGTTGGAGCAAGCATCAACCGAACATCCTCGTCTAACTGATTTCTTATCTATACTTACAAAGACCATCAATCCTGCACGCTATGATGCTGTAAAGGCAGCAAAAGCTGCCATGCGCTTTTTGATTGGAAAGCATTGCACTGTAAAACCACAGCTGATAGAATGGCTTGAAAAAGTGGCGTTTGAAAATGAAGATCGGTATAATTCATATTTACATAGTGCTTCCGAATGGTCTTCGTTGGGTGTCGAGGGAATAGCGCCCATCTATTCTGAAAAATCTTCTTTAGTCGATGGACGAGAAGTGCTTCGTGCTTGTTTTGCTGCTGCCTTGGAGCGAGACCCTAGAGTATTAGCCTTTGGCGAAGATGTCGGAAAAATTGGTGATGTGAATCAAGGCTTTGCCGGATTGCAGGAAAAATTTGGCGAGTTGCGCGTAACCGACACCGGCATTAGGGAATGTACAATAGTGGGGCAGGGGATAGGTCTCGCTTTGCGCGGTTTACGTCCTATTGCCGAAGTTCAATACTTAGATTACTTGCTATATGCCATTCAAATACTAAGTGATGATTTGGCCAACTTACAATATCGCACGAAAGGCGGGCAAAAGGCGCCACTCATTGTGCGCACACGTGGTCATCGATTGGAAGGCGTGTGGCATGCAGGATCGCCCATGGGCATGATTCTGAATAGTCTTCGAGGCATGTATGTGCTGGTGCCTCGCAACATGGTGCAGGCCGCTGGCTTTTATAATACGCTTTTAAAATCCGATGATCCGGCACTGATTATCGAATGTCTAAACGGCTATCGATTAAAGGAGAAATTGCCTGATAATATTGGTGAGTTTACCGTACCGTTGGGGGTGCCTGAAGTATTGAAAGAGGGTACCGATGTAACCATTGTTTCCTACGGATCGATGTGTCGAATCGTTTTAGAGGGCGTAGCCGAATTGGAAGAGAAAGGTATTTCGTGTGAAGTGATAGATGTGCAGACGTTGTTGCCGTTTGATGTCAATCATACTATTTTAGAATCGGTGAAAAAAACCAACCGTGTGGTGTTTGCCGATGAAGATGTGCCTGGCGGTGCCACAGCGTTCATGATGCAGCAGGTACTAGAGGTGCAAAAAGCTTATCGCTATTTGGATTCGGCTCCCTTGACGATCGCTGCCAAAGAACACCGGCCTGCTTATGGCTCGGATGGCGATTATTTTTCGAAACCCAATCCCGAAGAAATTTTTGACAAGGTGTATGAATTAGTAAGCGAGGCGTTTCCCAATCGATTTCCTCCGGTTTATTGAATCGTCAGCCGCCCCCTCGAATCGATTGTAATGTAAATTCTTTTGACTCTACTTCGTTGCTTTTGTTGCCAGCTCTGTCGACAATGTATACCTTCAGCTTCAAAGTTTTTATTGAAAAGATGAAATCAATTCCTTGAGTGAGATAGTTAAATGTAATTTTTCCATCTAAGGGTGTACTTTTTCCTATCTCTTTTGAGAGATTTGGTATCCTAGCTCCATTGAATGCTCCATCTGCACAATTTGGAAAGAACCTACCTTCTTTAATATCGAATCTTGTGAATGTTCCATTGTTATTTTTCGTAAAATACTCGATACTCATATTATAATAGCGGGGATTCAGCTCATAATAAATAGTGTCTACCACTCTGTTGTTCACCTTCTTTTCCGACCAATTGTCACAGCTAAGTTCGGGCAATGGTTTACCATTAGGCAGCCGGAAGTTAGGGTTAAGTCTTTTGAAACGAAAAGTAAGATTGCTCTGTTCTTTTTCAATCAAACTCAGCTGACCATTACTATTCAAGAGATAAAAGTATTCTTCTCTATCAACCAAAGGAATTGGGTTTACAGGAATAATCCCAACATCTCCGTCACCATCCTTAAATTTTAGAACTATTCTTAGTGTATCGTTCCCTTGAGGAGCTGGATTTTTGATGAATTTCAACTCGTTATTGATAAATTCGATCTGAGGCGTAATGGGAAAATCAGGTGGTGTAAAACAAGCATTGACAACCACTATTAGCACCAATCCTAACCCAATATTTCTAATCCATCTCATTTTCTAACTTTGTCTAAAGTTTTTGCTTTGCCTTCCATCCAACAGTTTACGTCTTCACTTTCAACCATCAACGAACACAACTTTGCAGATATTGCTCTGTCTCTATTTCAATTCCAGGCCGAGAACAATAGGGTATACAATGCCTATTTGAAAAATCTCCAGCTGGATTACACAAAGATAACTTCAATTCAGCAAATACCGTTTTTGCCTATTGAATTTTTTAAAACGCAACAAGTGGTTGCCGGAGATTGGAAACCGGAGGTAGAATTTTCAAGCAGCGGCACAACGGGAGCAACTACAAGTCGGCATCTTGTTTGGAGCCTGCCATTCTACCTTTCCCACGCTGAGTTCACCTTTGAGCGTTTTTTCGGCCCGTTGAAGGACTGTGCTATTTTGGCGTTACTCCCCTCTTATTTAGAGCGTGAAGGTTCTTCATTGATTGCGATGATCACGCATTTTATTAGGCAAACCCACTCTGAGCATTCTGGCTTTTTCCTGCACAATCAAGAAGAGTTGCTGATCAAGTTAGAGGCCCTTCGGGAGAGTAGAAAAAAAGTGATTTTGTGGGGCGTTTCTTTTGCGCTGCTGGATTTGGCTGAAAAATTTGAGATCGATTTGAGCCATTGTATGGTGATTGAGACGGGAGGTATGAAGGGTAGGCGCAAAGAATGGATTAGAGAGGAACTGCATGGCTTTTTGTGCCAACGCTTCAAT
>JABFSY010000045.1 GCA_013140395.1 Cyclobacteriaceae bacterium | reverse complement strand
GTCTAATAAGTATTGACGGAATGGCGTTTCCCTCAAGCCACTGTAATCGAAGCGTTCCTTGCCGTAATCAAGATAGTTGTAAAGACTGCCAAGTCGGATCGTACAAAACTCATCTAAGTTGGAAGCTGTAATGGCCAAGAATTTCAAACGATCAAAAACACTTCGGTCAATATGATTTGCCTGATCTAAAACCCGGTAATTGAACTGAAGCCAACTCAAATCCCGACTTATGAACCTACTCTCAAAAATCTGTTTTGCAATGGGCGTTTCCTGTTGTTCTGTTAACGACACACTTTCCATAATTCTACCACAAAGCTTTTCCTTCCAAAGATGAAGATTATTCCAGTTAAAATAAGATATTGAATGTTAACGAACCAAGAACTTCTCTTTCACTCTCCTTCCCTAAATATCGATTTTTGCGTACTTGGCATTGCGTTCAATAAAATCTCTTCTGGGAGCTACTTCATCTCCCATCAACATTGAAAACAAATGATCTGCCTCGGCTGCAGATTCAATATTGACTTGCTTCAACGTCCGCTTGGTTGGATCCATGGTAGTAGTCCACAATTGTTCCGGGTTCATTTCACCCAAACCTTTATAGCGTTGAACGCCTACACTATCCTCATTGCCACCCTTGCTCATTTCTTTGATCAACGCATCGCGCTGCTCTTCGTTCCAGCAATAGTTTTCTACCTTTCCTTTTTTCAATTGATACAAAGGTGGCAGTGCAATGTAAACGTAGCCCTGCTCGATGAGCCCGCGCATATAGCGAAAGAAAAATGTGAGTATCAGTGTGCGAATGTGGCTACCGTCCACGTCAGCATCGGTCATGATGATTACTTTGTGGTACCGAAGCTTCCCCAAATTAAGTGCCTTGCTGTCTTCTGCGTTTCCAAAAGTGATACCGAGTGCGGTGATCATGTTCTTGATCTCCTCGTTCTCATATATTCTGTGTTCTTGTGCCTTCTCGACATTTAAAATCTTTCCCCGCAATGGAAGAATCGCCTGGAAATTTCTATCGCGGCCTTGCTTGGCAGAACCACCTGCAGAGTCACCTTCCACCAAATACAACTCGCAAATAGCAGGATCAGAACTCGCGCAATCGGCAAGCTTGCCGGGAAGGCCGGTGCCGGAAAGGACATTTTTACGCTGAACCATTTCACGCGCCTTCTTTGCAGCAATCCTCGCTTGTGCTGCTAGAATAACTTTACTGACAATTAGCTTTGCCTCTCGCGGATTCTCTTCTAAAAAGTTTTGAAGCATCTCGCCTACCGTTGTGTCAACCACGCCCATGGCTTCTGAGTTTCCCAGTTTGGTTTTGGTCTGCCCTTCAAACTGAGGCTCTTGAACCTTAATAGAAATCACCGCTGTCAAGCCTTCCCTAAAATCATCGCCTGATATTTCTACTTTTGCTTTCTCCAACAATCCAGACTTGTCGGCATACGCCTTTAACGTGCGCGTGAGTGCTCTGCGGAAGCCGGCTACGTGTGTTCCCCCCTCGTGCGTGTTGATGTTATTTACGTATGACACCAAATTCTCGCTATAGGAGGTGTTGTAACCCATTGCCACCTGAACCGGTATCTCCGATTTGGTGTTCTCGATATAAATTGGGTTAGCAATTAGTTTGTCCTTCGTGGAGTCCAGATATTCTACAAACTCGCGTAATCCCCCAATGGACAAGAAAGCTGTAGTTTTTGGGGCTCCATGCTCGTCCTTCTCCCGCATGTCTTTCAGGTTGAGCTTGATGCCCGGGTTCAAGAAGGCCAATTCGCGCAAGCGAGACGCAATGGTCTCATAATTGTATTCCTGTGAAAGAATGAAAATCTCATGATCAGGTTTAAAATGAACAGTGGTTCCCCTTTTTTCAGACTCTCCTATTACCCTAACCGGGTACTGTGGAACGCCTCTATGATACTCTTGCTCAAATATCTTTCCCTCACGGTAAACAGTAGCCGTTAAAACGGCTGATAGTGCGTTTACGCACGAAACACCTACCCCGTGTAATCCACCAGAAACCTTGTAGGTGTCTTTGTCAAACTTTCCACCAGCATGAAGGACAGTCATAACCACCTCTAGTGCACTTCTTTGCTCTTTTTCGTGCATATCGGTAGGGATACCCCGGCCATTGTCTTCTACCGTGATAGAATTGTCCTCATTGATGACCACATGAATATCATCACAATAACCCGCCAACGCCTCGTCAATAGAATTATCAACTACCTCATAAACCAAGTGGTGCAAGCCTTTAACCCCGATGTCGCCAATGTACATGGCTGGCCTTTTCCTAACCGCTTCTAAACCCTCTAAAACCTGAATATTATTCGCTGAATAGTTCGATTCGTTTCTCTCTTTTCCTTCGTTCATTTTTGTTATTTAAAATACCCGCGAAAATACGTTTTTTAATAGTATTTACCGCATTTTTTTAGGGCTAAAACAGCAGATTTTCGAGGCCAATTTCAACGAAGGAATGACCACTTGGAATTGTGCTTTTAACCAAATAAATTTCATTATAAAAAAACAAGATATGAAGCAACTTTCAACCGTTGTTATGGGGCTACTCATTTTTGCCTATGGCTATTCGCAGTCAGTGGTTGAAATTGTTTCTGTAGACGAAAAAGGCAATAAAAGGTCGATCAAAACCAACCGTCCGGACACGTTGATTAGAACTGGAACTAAGGTTTTTCAAACGGCTAACCCGTCTTCCAATGAACTGCCAATTTTCAAAACCGCTTCAGACTCCATTCAATTTCATTTGATAGACAAAGCCTTTCGCAAAAGCATTGATAAGATGGATGCGAAAGCGGCTGATAGTCTTTCTGAATTGTTGCGAAAGCAGTACGAAAAAGGAATTATTGGCTTTCGAAAAGTCTATCATGCTAACCGGTCATTTTTCTCATATGATAGTCTTGCGCAAATCAAAGATCGATCGGCCATTACCAGATTGAGCATCGGCAAATTCAAATCTAATCGTGTTCCTTCAGATGTGCTGACCTGCAAAAATCTGGTAGAATTGGAGCTGGTAAATACAGACATCTCCCGTAT
>JABFSY010000532.1 GCA_013140395.1 Cyclobacteriaceae bacterium | reverse complement strand
AGAAATTGCAATTCGCATTTACACGTTTGGCAAAGCGATGGGCATACATGGTGCTTGCATTGCTGGATCTAAAGCATTGATCTCCTACTTGGTTAATTTTGCAAGGCCCTTTATATTTTCAACGGCCATGTCTCCGCATAGCTTGGTCTCCATTCAGTGCGCTTTTGAATTTCTACAAAGCAAAGAGCAACTGCAAGAACAACTCCGTTCGAATATTCACTTCTTTTTAGAACAATACAAAAAGGTAACCCATCCAAAAGTCCAAAGCAACAGTTCAATTCAGTCTATTCTAGTGAAGGGAAACAATGAAGTAAAAAGGCTCGCCAATTACTTACAGCTGCATGACTTGGATTGCCGCGCAATTCGTTCGCCCTCCGTAAAGCCTGGCTCGGAGCGCGTTCGCATCTGCCTGCACTCATTCAATACCGAAGCTGATATTCAAAAATTGATAAAGGCACTAACAGAATTTGGGTAATCTTTGGGGCGGCAGCCGGGCTCTTCACTGCAATCTTTTTGCCGATGCTGCTTTCGTTCCAGAGGGCAAAAGGATTTCCGTTTCTATCCCTGCCGCAACTTCGTCTCCGCGAAAAATCTAATTGTTAACTCTTACCTTTAGTGTTTCTATTTTGAACGTCAAAAAAATGAACTACTTCGTAACAGCCATAGGCACAGATTCAGGTAAAACCTTAGTTTCTGCCATCTTATGTAAAGCGCTCAATGCTGACTATTGGAAACCGGTTCAAGCTGGCTTTCCGCGAGATGCGGATACCATCAAAGGCCTGGTTCCAGATTGTACGATTCACCCAGAATCCTATTTGTTGAATACACCAGCTTCGCCACATGCAGCGGCTAAAATTGACGGCATCGAGATTAGCTTGGAAAAAATGCTCTTGCCGAAGACAAACAATTCATTAATCATTGAGGGAGCGGGAGGGTGCTTGGTACCTCTAAATGATAAGGACTTTGTAATTGACATTGCTCAAAAATTCAATGCGCCAATCATTCTCGTTGCCAACCTTTACTTAGGAAGTATCAACCACACGCTATTGACAGTTGAATTACTAAAGCAACGTAAACTCTCTGTGGCCGGAATCATTTTCAATGGAAAATCAAACCCTGAAAGTGAAAGAATCATTTTGAAACATTCTGGGCATAAAACAATCTGGCACGTCAAAGAAGAACCTGAAATAAATTCGGAAACAATTGCGAACTATGCGGAAAAAATAAAACAAAAAATTGCGTGACTCTTCTCGAAAAAGATAAAAACTACATTTGGCACCCTTTTACACCTCTGGAAGTCGAAGAGGATCCAATTGTCATCGAGTCAGCGCAAGGTGTTTATCTGTATACTGCGGACGGAAAAAAAATCATTGATGCGGTTTCATCCTGGTGGGTAAATCTTCACGGACATAGTAATCCGGTTATTGCCAAAGCTATTTCGGAGCAAGCTAGAAAGTTAGAGCATGTTATTTTTGCTGGCTTTACCCACGAACCCGCGATTACACTTGCTGAAAATCTTTTAAGCGTTCTCCCAAAAAATCAATCTAAAATCTTCTTCTCTGATGATGGCAGCACGGCAGTAGAAGTTGGATTAAAAATGGCAATGCAGTATTGGCATAATAAAGGTATACAGACTAAAACAAAAATTATTGCATTAGAGGGAGCCTACCATGGCGATACATTTGGTGCCATGTCTGTGGGGGCAAGAGATATATTTAATCAAGCCTTCAACCGATATCTTTTTAATGTCGATTTCATCGATTTCCCCAACAAGCAAAATGAAGAAAAAATACTAGGCGACTTTCGAAATCTGGTAAGCCGCGAAGATGTGGCTGTTTTTATATTCGAACCATTGGTTCAAGGGGCAGCAGGAATGAGAATGTATTCACCCCAGATACTTGATCAACTTATTTCTATTGCAAATGAATACGAGGTGGTATGTATAGCGGATGAAGTGTTCACGGGCTTTGGAAGAACCGGAAAATTTTTTGCGTGTGATTATCTCTCAAACAAGCCGGACATTTTTTCTCTTTCAAAAGGCATTACTGGCGGAAGTTTGCCGTTAGGAGCCACCAGTTGCTCTTCAAAAATTGAATCTGCATTTCAGTCATCTGATAGCTCAATGACTTTGTATCACGGTCATTCGTATACCGCAAATCCAATTGTATGTGCCGCGGCTAATGCAAGCTTTAAACTGTTGATATCACCTAGTTGTAAATCTTCCATTGAAGCAATAAATAAGTCTCTCGAAAACTTTAAGGTCCAACTTTCGGGTTTTTCTGTCATTAAGGACGTACGAGTATGTGGGACAATACTGGCAATTGAGTTAATGACCAATGACACCAGTTCTTATTATAATCCTATCAGGAAGAAGATATATTCTCATTTCCTCTCTAAAGGAATCTTGGTGAGACCTCTGGGAAACGTCATGTACATAGTTCCACCGTATGTTATTTCAGAGAAAGAATTACAATCTATCCAGACTGAAATTGTACAGTTCCTTAATGGTCTTGTCAGGAGAGAGTAATTCATAAAAAAAACCCCTATAATTTTGTTTTATAGGGGTTTGATATAATAAAAAAGGCAATGACCTACTCTCCCGGATTTTACTCTAGTACCATCGGCGCTGGCGGGCTTAACTTCTCTGTTCGGAATGGGAAGAGGTGGACCCCGCCGCCAAAGTCACCTCAAGACCTTTGACATGCGTATGGCGAAAAAACAACAAAAGCATTTGCACAGGACAGGCGCACTTGTGCGCGCCCGAAGCGTACGGGCAATTAGTACCGCTCGGCTTTGGCATTACTGCCTTTACACCTGCGGCCTATCAACGTCATAATCTCTGACGACCCTTAAAGGAAGTCTCATCTCGGGGCGGGTTTCGCGCTTAGATGCTTTCAGCGCTTATCCCTACCCAACATGGCTACCCGGCGGTGCAGCTGGCGCTACAACCGGTACACCAGAGGTTGGTCCAGCCCGGTCCTCTCGTACTAAGGCCAGATCCCCTCAAACTTCCAACGCCCATCACAGATAGGGACCGAACTGTC
>JABFSY010000258.1 GCA_013140395.1 Cyclobacteriaceae bacterium | reverse complement strand
CTACAAGGGACAAGCCGGAGGCTTCCATAAATCTGCCACACGTACACAGCCACGCGCCTGGTCAGGGGATATTGCCGGAAGAAAAATAAGAGGGCGAAATTATGAAACAAAGCATCGTCCGAGTAACAGGGCCATCTACGCTCCTCGTCTGGCAAAGGAAAAAGTTGGTGACCACGCCCAGCATAATAAAATAAAATACGGAGGTCACGTGTCGTACTCATCCCGGTACCTTGGTAAAGTAGGAAAGCCTATCCCGGTAAAAACCCCCGGCAAAAAGGCCGACAAACTTGGACGTTATCAAGCCAATTTGAGAGGACAAAAGCCTTACAAGGGTGGTGGTAGTGTAAGTGGCAGACGGTGGAACAACGCAGGACAACCTATTGGTCCAAAGGCCCCTGGAATTGGAGCGAATGGTATTGACTATGCCGGAAGGCAGAAGGCTTCAAAGCCTGTAAAAGGAGGGGGTAGCGTGAGCGGACGTGTCTGGAACAACAATGGACAACCTATCATTCCTCGCACACCGGGAATTGGCTCGCGCGACATTGGATATTCCGGAAATATTAAAACCTCAAAGCCTCTGAAAGGCGGGGGCAGTGTGAGTGGTCGCGTGTGGAATAACGCTGGCCAACCTATTCCGGGCCGTACACCAGGAATCGGTTCACGTGACATTGGTTATTCCGGAAATATTAAAACCTCGAAACCGCTGAAAGGTGGGGGCAGTGTAAGCGGGCGTGTGTGGAACAATTCAGGGCAACCCTTACCGGGGCGTACACCATCCAGTACTGCGATGAAAGCTTCCGGTTATCCCGGTCATTTTAAGAGGGAGGAACTCTATCCTGTTATACGCAATCAGGGTGAAGAGTTTACCGGCTTCCAGAAACGAAAAAAGTATCAGGCAAGTCCATACCAACATGCGGGAGCACTACTTAAAAAAGAACAGAAAGGTGCTGTGAATGCCGATGGACTTCAGATAAGAATAAAACAACCCGGATGGGCACGAAATGAAAATTCGCACAAAGATGCCTTATTGAAAAAAGATCCGGGTGGCAATGTCTTTAAAACTGGAGGATTGCAAGTGCCTGTGAAGAGCCCTGGATACACGCAGAACAAGAACGCACACGATGCCTCTGCTATGAAGCGTAAGCCTTCCGAAGGAAGTATGATGGTCAATAACCTGACCATCAAAATGAAACAGCCCGGCTGGACAAAAAATAAAAATGCCCATGAAGATGCCTTAATGAAAAAAGATCCGGGTAGTAATGTTTTCAGAACCGGTGGACTGCAAATTCGTGTGCCAAGCCCTGGCTATACTCAAAACAAAAATGCCCACGATGCTTCCATTATGAAACGCAAACCTTCTAAGGAAAGCATGCTGGTGGATAATCTGACCATCAAAATGAAACAACCGGGTTGGGCAAAAAACAAAAACGCTCATGAGGATGCTCTTATGAAGCGCGATCTCGGTAGCAATTTCTTCAGACCTGATGGTTTGCAGATTCGCGTACCCAGTCCGGGCTACACCCAAAATAAAAATGCACATGACGCCTCTATCATGAAACGCAAACCCGGCAGTGGTGTGTATAGAACAAATGATATCTACGGTCGTGTGCAGGCCTATACGTACAAAGCCAATCCTTCCAGCAGCCGTTCTGCCCTGCGGGTACGGGAACCAGGAAAGGCCTTTGCCAAAGCGAACAATTATCAGGGAAATATCAAGATGCAAAAGTTTAACTTCCTGAAGCACCCTGATTACCACCCCGACTCCTACTTTGTAAAAACCAATAAAAACAATGTAAAAGAGGAGCGCAGTCTTTTCACTAATATTCGTTTAACCTGGGCCAAGTTGTTCCGGAAAAATGAAACTCAACCTGAGAGCGTAAAAGAAAAGGTACGTAAACCTCGCTACGACAGGCGTGAAGTAGGCTTATGGTACGATTAGGTCTTGCCTAAATTTTACCTTTACCGTATATCAGCAAAAGCATTTCTGTATCTTGTGCCCCAAATTTTAGTGTCTTGTTCTACTTTGAAATAGTTCTTCTTGTTGCTGTAAGTGTTCAGTTCATTTACTTCCTGGTCTTTCTGATCGCCTTTGCCCGAAAGCAAAAGCCTACCATTCCTGTATCTGAAACCGTTCCGCTCTCGGTAGTGGTTTGCGCACACGATGAACACGAAAACCTCCGAGAATTAATTCCTCAGCTTTTAGCTCAGCATTATTCAACCTTTGAAGTAATTGTTGTAGACGATCGCAGCAACGATGAGACCCGCGATTGGTTATTGGAGGAAACCAAGAAAGATTCGCGCTTGCGCATGGTGCATGTGAACCACACACCCGATCATATAAATGGTAAGAAGTATGCCCTGACATTAGGAATACGAGCGGCAGTGCACGAGTGGATTGTATTAACCGATGCAGATTGCCGACCCGTTTCTCCTTTATGGCTGCAATCAATTAGCCGTAATTTTTCAGCCGATAAACAGTTTGTTCTTGGTTACTCACCCTATCAAAAAGGTCAGGGCTGGCTGAATCGTTTTATTCGCTTTGAAGCGTTGATTACCGCTGTGCAATACCTGGGCTTTGCGCTGCTAAAAATACCGTACATGGGTGTAGGACGAAATATGGCCTATCGGAAATCTCTTTTCATGGACACAAAGGGCTTTACACACATGCTTTCGCTAACCGGAGGAGATGATGATCTTTTTGTGAACAAGCACGCAACCGGACGAAATACAACAGTTGCTCTGGGAATGGATGCCCTAACGCTATCCATACCCAAAATGACGGTAGCGGAATTTTATCAGCAAAAAATCAGGCACCTCGCGGCCGGAAAAAAATACAAATTTGTTCATCGAATGCTGCTTGGAACGTTTATGCTCAGCTGGTTACTAACCTGGCTGGTAGGCTTACCGCTCCTTTTTCTATCCGGAAGCCTTGCCCTGATTGGTGGCCTGCTGGCCGGACGATTGGTGTTCATGACAATCACCCTCTACGTGGCCTTAAAGCGCATGGGCGAAAGCTTTGAAATTTGGAGTCTTTTTGTGTTAGACATTATT
>JABFSY010000099.1 GCA_013140395.1 Cyclobacteriaceae bacterium | reverse complement strand
TCACTCACGTTACATAGTGATGAATCCGACATTTAGCCTGTAATAGCACTTATTCCAAGCTGAGTTGCCAATTGGAGTGCGTCATTCGTGGCGCGTGCTTCAGCAACCAACAACTGCTGCTGCGTAGCAGGGCAAGATGAACCATTTACAAATATAGAAGCGCGAACTAAGTATTCGCAATCACTATCAACCGGAAACGAGTGCGCTCGAGTAACATCATAACTCAAAACACTATTTGCAAGTGCAAGCACGGTAAGTGGTGATCCGTCTCCCCAGTCAAAAGCAAGTTGCATTGTGGTTGGAGCTGCGGGTGTAGGCACATTAAACCCAAATTGATATCTGATAGTTTGGCTTACTTGAGAACAAACTCCAGACGCGAAGGTTGTTCCAAAATTTCTGAATCCACTGGGGTCTAAACTTGCGCAAGTCTGAGCGAGTACGTTATTAGTGATTGTGAGGAAAGATAAAGCAACGACAATGCAACTAAGAATTCTCTTCATGTCAGGAACAAGGTATTTCTAGGTTTCATACGACCAGCTTCAATCGGGTAACCCTCTTGCAGCAAATCAATAATGTCCAAACTTATCGATAATTCCGTCAAAATCGAAATAAATTAGAAAACATTGGGCTAGAGATGAACTTCAAATCCCCTACCTTTGCGCCCGAAATTTTTAACAGAAGAATGTCTTCAACCACTAAATATATCTTCGTCACGGGCGGTGTAACTTCTTCGCTGGGGAAGGGAATCATCTCTGCCTCGTTGGGTAAGTTGCTTCAAGCCAGAGGCTTTACGGTAACGATCCAAAAATTTGACCCTTATATCAACATCGACCCAGGTACTCTCAACCCTTACGAGCATGGCGAATGCTATGTTACTGATGATGGTGCTGAGGCTGATCTGGACTTGGGGCACTACGAGCGTTTTCTGAACATTCGGACCTCGCAAGCCAACAACGTGACCACGGGGCGTATCTATAATAATGTCATCACTAAAGAACGCAAAGGCGAGTATTTAGGGAAGACCGTCCAGGTGGTACCCCACATTACGGATGAAATAAAACGCAATATCTTCTTGTTGGGTGAGACGGGGCAATATGATTTTATCATAACAGAAATTGGTGGATCGGTCGGTGATATTGAGTCCCTGCCATTTGTAGAAGCTGTGCGACAAGTGCGGTGGGACTTGGGCGCGAACAACGCGATGGTGATTCACCTTACGCTGATTCCCTATCTTAAAGCCGCGAAAGAACTGAAGACAAAACCAACACAACACTCTGTCAAAGAGTTACTTTCGTATGGTATCCAACCCGATATTCTGGTGTGTAGAACAGAGCACCCTTTATCGATGGAGATCCGGAAAAAACTGGCGCTCTTTTGCAACGTTAACTTGAACTCGGTCATTGAAGCAATTGATGCCGACACGATCTATGATGTGCCGCTTTTAATGAAAAAGGAAAAACTGGATGAGCGCGTGCTGGCGAAATTGAAATTAACAACTAAGCATGAGCCTGATCTGGAGCAGTGGAAAATATTCCTCGGCAAATTGAAAAATCCATTGAACGAAGTGACAATAGGTTTGGTGGGCAAGTATGTATCTCTTCCAGATGCCTACAAATCCATTGCAGAGTCTTTCATCCATGCGGGATCTCAAAATGATTGCAAGGTAAACCTCAAATGGATTTCTTCTGAAGACATTCACAAAGACACGGTGGAAAATATCATCGGATCACTGGATGCTGTTCTGGTCGCACCCGGGTTTGGGGAGCGAGGCCTGGAAGGAAAAATTGAAGCCATCAAATACGTTCGCGAGCATAAGATTCCGTTTTTAGGTATTTGTCTGGGCATGCAATGTGCGGTAGTAGAGTTTGCCCGAAATGTGCTGCACCTGGATGCAAGCACCACGGAGCTTAATCCCAAAACGAAGCATCCCGTCATCGACATGATGGAAGAACAAAAAAAGATTACCAACAAGGGGGGTACGATGCGGTTGGGGTCATACGACTGTAAAATCAAAAAAGGATCAAAAGCGCATCATATTTATGGGGATACGCTTATCCAAGAACGTCATCGCCACCGATATGAGTTCAATAATAAATACCTGGAACAAATAGAAGAGGCCGGTTTAAAAGGAACCGGTGTAAATCCTGATTCAGGCTTGATCGAAATTGTGGAGTTGAAGGATCATCCATGGTTCGTGGGGGTACAGTTTCATCCTGAGCTAAAAAGCACGGTGCTTAGTCCTCATCCACTGTTCGTCAAATTCGTTGCTGCTGCGATGGAGCACAAAGGGAAGTAGAATTTGGAGTCGATAGACGATAGCTATTCAAAATTCAAGATACAATATTGATCATTTAACATTTATCATTAAAAATTAACATAATGGATAGGAACTCGGCCATAGGGATGACATTGATAGCAGTACTATTGATGGTCTATTTTTACTTTTTTAGCCCCGCGCCTACTCCGCCTACCACGGTCAAAACAGATTCAATTGCCGCGGTTCAAAAACGGGAAGCGGTTATGCTGACGGTGCCTAAAATTGATAGCGCTACAATTCAGTCATACGGAAGCCTTGGCAGTTTTCTCGAAGGAAAAGAAGAATCGGCTACCCTCGAAAACACGGATTTGAAGATTGCTGTTTCAAGCAATGGATTCATTAAAGGGGTTGAGCTAAAAAACTTTAAGACCTATCATCAAAAGCCGCTACTGCTTATTAACAATGGAAATAATTCCTTTGCTCTCCTTGCCCAATACGATGGCAAAGAGGTGGATCTTTATAAACTGTATTACCAAATAGAATCATCGAAAAGAGGTGATTCAACGATGGTCACGCTCTCCGCCAAATTGGGTGAAAACGCGTTTATCAAACATATTTATTGGTTAGGAGCGAATGGTTTTAAAGTGGGCTACAAGGTTGAGACTTCTGGCGTTTCCCTCACCGGAAAAAATATGGCTTTTGAGTGGAGCGATCCGATTCCGTTACAAGAAAAAGACATCACCGACAGTCGGACAAAAACGACAGTGGGTTATTTTTTGGCAGACGGAACGTATGATC
>JABFSY010000457.1 GCA_013140395.1 Cyclobacteriaceae bacterium | reverse complement strand
CATCATAGCTGGCGAGCGTTCTGGCGATTTGCATGGGAGTAATCTGGTAAAGGCCATTTCTCGCTTAGACTCCAAAAGTGAGTTTCGTGGATTCGGGGGCGATGAGATGAACAAAGCCGGAGTGCAATTGATAAGGCACTACGATCAATTAGCTTTCATGGGCTTTGAGGCAGTAATCAATTTTTACAAGATCGCCCGATACATGCGAGAGTGTAAGGCTGATATTCTTGCCTATCAACCAGGTGTGTTGATTTTGATCGACTATGGCGGCTTCAATAGAAGGATGGCTACATTCGGTAGAAAGAACGGCATCAAGGTGTTTTACTACATTCCTCCGAAAGTTTGGGCGTGGCGGCAAAACAGAGCATGGCAGCTGAAGAAAGACGTAGATCGCCTCTTTGTAATTCTGCCCTTTGAAAAGGAATTTTTTAAGAAATATGGAATCAATTCGGCCTATGTTGGCAATCCGGTGCTAGATGCGATCAAGGCATTTGTACCCAATGACAAATTTGTTCAAGGGAATAACTTAGACCCTAAGCGCAAAATTGTGGCTTTGCTCCCCGGAAGTAGGAAAATGGAACTACAACGAATTGTTCCGTTGATGGCGGAATTAGCTACCTCAAATCCTTTGTTACATTTTGTAGTAGCTGCCGTTCAAAATTTGCCTTCGGAGCTGTACAAACCGCTGAAAGACTTACAAAACGTAACACTCGTATTTGAGGCCACCTATGATCTCTTGTCGCACGCTTCGGCAGCTATTGTAACATCTGGAACGGCTACGTTAGAAACAGCACTCTTTAAAGTACCACAGGTAGTAGTCTATAAAGCCGGCAACCTGGAATATGCGGTTGCCTCTAAGGTGGTCAAGGTTGATTACATCTCGCTGGTGAATCTAATCGCTGGCAAGGAAGTGGTAAAGGAATTAATTCAGCAAGACGCAACAGTCGAAGCGCTAAGGGGCGAAATTCTGCGATTGACCGAGGCTGGTGAATACAGGAATAATATGTTAGAAGAATACGATAAACTCTATCGTTCGTTAGATATCGGGTCCGCTTCTGAAAACACAGCGAGCTTGATGTTAAAATATCTTAAAGCCGAGCAAGAATCGGGCGCTTGAACTAGGCTACTTTCAATTTGCTGTAATGTGATTTATTAAATTTCTCCTCTGCATAAGCACGGTTGATGACAAGTCGATCTGTTGTTTTGTCAGACGGCAACTCGAACATTGCATCATTGATGATGGCTTCACAAATAGAACGAAGTCCGCGGGCACCTAATTTAAAATCAACTGCTTTTTCCACAATGAAATCCAGCGCACCTTCTTTGAATTCCAATTCAATGGTCTCCATTTCAAAAAGCTTCTTGTATTGTTTAACCAACGCATTTTTCGGTTCGGTCAGGATTTTACGAAGCGTATCATGATCGAGTGGATTGAGGTAAGACAAAACAGGTAAGCGACCAATTAATTCAGGAATTAACCCAAATGTTTTTAAATCTTGCGCAGATACGAACTGAAGCAAATTATCTTTATCGAAATCTCCAGGGTTTACGCTGTCCGAGGATGCCGCAAACCCAAGTGGACGTGTATTTAGTCTGCGACCAATTAGTCTGGAAATGCCTTCAAAGGCCCCACCACAAATAAATAAAATGTTCTCTGTATTAACCGTGATCATTTTCTGATCGGGGTGTTTCCGCCCTCCTTGCGGGGGAACGTTCACTGCCGTCCCTTCTAATAGCTTGAGCAAAGCTTGTTGCACACCCTCGCCACTTACATCTCGTGTGATAGAAGGGTTATCGGATTTTCTAGCGATTTTATCAATCTCATCAATGTACACAATGCCGCGTTCGGCTGCTTCCGTATTGTAATCGGCCGCCTGTAACAAACGGGTCAGAATACTTTCAACGTCTTCACCAACGTACCCAGCTTCGGTCAATACGGTTGCATCTGCGATACAAAATGGAACCTGTAAAATCTTTGCAAGAGTCCTCGCCAAGTAGGTCTTACCGGTTCCGGTTTCGCCCACCATAATGATGTTTGATTTTTCAATCATCACATCATTGTCCATTTTTCGTTGGGTGAGTCTTTTGTAATGATTGTAGACAGCCACAGACATGACTCGTTTAGCTTCATCCTGTCCAATCACATATTCATCCAGGAATTTTTTTATCTCACGTGGTTTGATCAGCTTGAAGTTAGGCAAGGTACCTGCCTCCACTTTGTTTTTCTTTTCTTCTTGTAAGATTTGGCTGGCTTGGGTGACACACTTATCGCAGATGTGGGCATGGATACCCGAGATCATCAGATCTACATCTTTTTTGTTTCTACCACAAAAAGAACAGGTAACTTCAGCTGCCATAGGTTAATGAGTCAATGAGTTAGTCAATCGGGTGAATGAGCAAAGGTATTAAATACCGATCAGTAATAAAATTAGCCAACCGACCAATAAAAAATGGCCAGTTGGCTAACCTCTTATTTTAAACTACTTCTTTTTACGCTCTAGCACTTCATCGATCAAGCCATATTCTTTTGCTTCCGAAGCGCGCATCCAAAAATCCCTGTCTGAATCCTTTTCAATTTTCTCGTAGGTCTGGCCACTGTGGTTGGCTAGGATTGTATACAAATCCTTTTTTAACTCCAGTGTCTGCCTCATTGAAATTTCCATATCCGAAGATGTTCCTTGCATACCTGCAGAAGGCTGATGAATCATTACCCTTGAGTGGGGGAGGGCTGATCTTTTCTTGTTAGCGCCAGCCGCTAATAGTACCGCTCCCATAGACGCGGCCATGCCGGTGCAAATGGTTGCCACGTCTGGGTTCACATATTGCATCGTATCATAAATACCTAATCCTGCGTACACCGACCCCCCAGGGCTATTCACGTACATAATGATATCTTTTTTTGGATCTGATGACTCAAGGAACAAAAGTTGGGCAGTAATAACGTTGGCCACATATTCATCCACCGCAGTTCCAAAAAAGATGATGCGATCTGCCATCAAACGCGAAAACACGTCAATCACAGTAGCGCGCATTTGGCGCTCCTCTACGACATTGGGTGTCA
>JABFSY010000256.1 GCA_013140395.1 Cyclobacteriaceae bacterium | reverse complement strand
TCTGCTCATAGTTAATTTGTTTTATCGAAAGCTGTCAAAGGTCGCTTTCCTCCTACCTTTATTTATTGAGATCTTCGTCATCACTCTTTTTGAAGATGACTTTGGTTTTTTTGCGGTATACCTCTCCCTGGTCAATTGAACCGTTCACCAAACTGATGGCTTTTGAAAGTACTCTGATCTTTCCGTACAATCTTGAGAATAAATTTCTGACCGACTCTAGGCGATTTGATACCTCCTTCACCAATTTCTTGAAATCTGTCTCGTCAAGAGTATCCCGGAGGGCTCGGAGCGTTTGGTAATACCTTCCTCTGAATGTTTGTCTTCTATGCTTCAACTCAGCCTTCAAAGCCTGAATCCTCAATGCCGGATCGGAATGATCCCACCTGTTCCAGAGTTCCGCGGTCGCTATCTTAATTTTTTCGTTAACTCCGTTGTAAAGCGCAATGTAGTTGTCAGCATAGACCCAATCCAACTTATCCAACGCAGTTTGGATTTGAGTCCTTTGATCTAATAATACTTGGGGCACGACTACCAAGGAGGGAACAGCAACGCTGCTTGCAAAGCTGGAGTGATAGTGCGCTGAAAAATTACACCTATCAGCAATTACAGAATTTACGGCTATATCCGGTAGTGTGAAAGTCTTGGTGAATTGATTGATCTTATCGTAAATCTTAAAAGACGGATGTGGGGTTGGCAATCTCATGGCTTATCTGAATTACTTCAGCAAAGGTAGAAGTAAATATGAACAAAACAAGATTTTATTTAATTAATGGTTAAATTATTTAACTATCAGTTAAAAATATCCCTCTGGTATCCCAAGGTCTCCTGTTTCGGTCTTTCTTAGGACGACACGCATTGACCGGGAGTTTCGAGGCGGGGGATTCTGCGGATAGCACTTGACAAAATTGAACGTAGGCTCGTTGCTAAGGAAGCCAACGAGGGCGAGTGAAGTGATTGAACTTGGTAACAAAACCAAATACATGTGTTCATTTAAGACATATAACAGTTAAATTTTTTGAATGCTCTTCAGAAATAACCATCGGGTAACGCACGCAAGAACACTTGTTCTAGTTGCGAGCAAACAATATATTTGTATATGGTCAAAAAGCTATCAATTGACAACTACAAGTCAATTAAAGGTCTTAGTATTAATACAAAGCGGGTAAATGTTTTTATCGGTGAGCACAATTCGGGCAAAAGTAATATTCTGGAAGCATTGAGTTGGTTTTCGATAAATGCGTTAGACAAGGGAGTTTTTCCCGAGATGTTTCGATTTAAATCTGCCACTGATTTTTTTTATGATTTTGATGCGACAAAACCAATTTCTATTAAGACTAACGAATTCAGTCTAATAGTCAGATACGCTAAAAATAATAGTGGATCATTATTGAATCATCTAGAAGGAATAATTTTCAAATCGGACGCCTCGATAGACCCCGAGAAAATTGGTGACTGGTACAATCTCCAAGGTAAACTTCCAAATCACGTTTCATTTCGGCTTCAATATGACGGCACAATAGAATCAATCAATGGCGGAATTGAAACCCCGTTTAGAACATACATCTTCAAACGCCTAAAAGCATTTCAAAATAACTTTAGGCCATTTTTAAATCCGCCCTTTGGGGAGAACATTCCGTCATTGCTTATCTCGAATAAGAGCTACCAAGAACGAATTAGATCGATATTTAGCGAGAAGGGATTCAGGCTTATGATGAAACCGACTGAAAATGATTTCAGTATGGCGAAAGATGTAAATGATGAATTATATGCGTATCCATATGCTTCTATTTCTGAAACTCTGCAGCGTATAGTTTTTTATTCGTTGGTTATTGAAACTAATAAAAATGCTGTGCTAGTTTTGGATGAGCCGGAATCAAATACATTCCCAATGTATACAAAACAACTTGCAGAGCTTATGGCCTTTGATCAAAGTAATCAATATTTTATTGCTACTCACAATCCTTACCTTTTAACATCTCTAGTAAGCAAGACTCCTGAAAATGAACTGGCAGTTTTCGTAACAAGCATGAAAAATTATCAAACAACAGTGCAGCCAGTATCAAAGAAGAATTTATCTAAGTTGCTAGACAAGGGAGTTGATTTCTACTTTAATCTCGACAAACTAGTTAAGTCATAATGGAGATTGTAGTAGAATGTAATCCTGATGAAGCCCTTATGCGGGCTTTAGGGTATCCTCGAAAAATGGTATTTCACCAGTCCAGCAAGGCAGAGGTTCTTAGGTATCTTGAAAAAAATCCCAACAGTATTGGAATAGTAGATGAAGATCCAGGGAGAAACAATGCGGGATACTTTACTAAATATCGTAAGCAAGGCCAAGCCAAGTTTGGCATTGAAGAATTCTTTAATACCAAAAAAAAGACACGGCTCATCGTTTTAAAACCACGCCTTGAAGAATGGGTGCTTGCGCATGCGATTATGTCTCAGGTGGATCCCAAGAAATATTCCTTACCAGCGGACGGGCATCATCTGCATAAAAGTATTAATGAACAGATACCAAAATTCGAAAAGATGTTGGCTGAAATGTTAACAAAGAAAAGTAAAGCCCTGCTGCATTTGAGGCAGTTGATTGATGCCAAATAGAAGTTCAATGGACGCGCTTGAATTATGCGCGCACAAGCGGACGCTAATACCCCTCAATTATCGGGGCGCGGGACACGCCCAAACAAGATTTAACTTACTCCTTCCGCAATGAGTCGATCGGATTGAACATGGCTGCCTTCACGGATTGATAACTTACTGTAAACAGAGCCAACAGCAACACCATCGCACCGGCCAATACAAACACACCTACACCCAACGGGATGCGGTACTCAAATGCACTCAGCCAGTCGCGCATAACATACCACGCCAACGGACAGGCCAACACAAAGGCAAGCGCCACCTGCCGCGTAAATGAAAGTGACACCATCAAAAATAAATTGAGCGAACCTGCGCCTAATATTTTTCGAATGCCAAGTTCCTTGCTTTTGCGCTCTACATGATAATTAGCCAAGCCCAACAGCCCGAGGCAGGCTACCAGTATGCTCAGCGCTCCGGCCATCTGAAAAATCATGCCCGCCTTTTTCTCGGATACATAAAAGGTGTTTAACTGCTCCGTAAGAAAATGATATTCAACAGGCGTTTCGGGGTCAAACTTTTCGCAGACTTTGGCCGCGCCCTCAATCAGCGGTTGTGTGTCGCCTGAAACTTTGAGGGTAAAGTAATCGATCGCTTGAACGGGATTGTTGCGATAGCCGATAATGATGGGCGCAATCTTTTGATGCAGCGACTGAAAATTAAAATCCTGCAGCACACCAATCACGTGTGCGTTCCATTTGCCATTGCGTGTGGTAATCTGAAGCACGGTGCCTATCGGATTTTGCAAGTTCATGGCCTTTGCTGCTGACGCATTTATCACCACGTTCATCGAATCGGCTGCGGTGCCTTTAAAGAAACTGCCTGCCGCCAGTTGAAGTTGATAGGTGTTCAGCATGTCTTCGTCAAACCCCATGAAGTACGTTTGCAGCGAGTCTGCATTTGCACTTGCTTCATTGGTGGTTCGCGCAAACACCTGACGAATGTTTTTCCACTCGCCCGGCACGCGCGAAGAAACGGCCACTTGCTGCACACCTGCGATTTTAGAAAACTCATTCTTCATCGCCTGAAACTGGTTGCGCACCGCACCACTGTTGATATCAATAATCATCAGTTGCTCTTTGTTGAAGCCCATGTCTTTGGTTTGGATGAAGTTGATCTGGGTGCTGATCACCAGGGTAGCCACAATCAATACAATGGTGATGGTAAATTGAAAGACCACGAGTGACGTACGGAGATTAAATCTGCTTTTTGTAAACACCGTCTGGCTTTTGAGCGTGGCAACTGGTTTTAATTTTGATAAGTAGAAGGCCGGGTAACTTCCCGCGATGACGCCAATGATCAACGTGATCAACAGAAGTGCTGGCATGAATTCACCAATCGTTTTTAAGGAAAGATCAAAGCTTTTTCCGGTGATTGAATTGAAGAAAGGGAAACACAGATTCATCATGACCAATGACAGCAGCATGGAAAGGAAGGTGATCACGAATGCCTCTGTTAAAAACTGAAAAATAAGTTGTGTTTTTACAGCTCCAGCTACTTTGCGAATACCGATTTCCTTGGCGCGCGAAGAAACCTTGGATGTGGTGAGGTTGATGTAATTGATGGCCGCAATGATTAGCAGGAAAATCGCCATGCTGGAAAATATGTAGACATACGAAAGCTGGCCGTGTTCGTTTTCTGAACCATTTTGAATATCACCCGAGTGCAGATAAATATCCTTAATGGGCTGAAAAGCAATTTCACGGGATTCCAGATCAGGTCCCCAATGTTTTTTTCTAAACGCGGGCATCTTCTCCTCCACCTCTTGAATCGATCTTCCTTCTTTCAATACCACATAGGTAAACGCACCTATATCCTGCCAGCCATTCAGATATTCCGTCCAATCCTGAGTGACAAGAATTTTAGAAAACAGTAAGTCAAATTGCAGGTGCGAATTCTTAGGAAGGTCTTTGATAATGCCTGTCACTTTAACTACTCCAATGTTTTGTAGATTCAAGGTTTTACCAAGGGCGTTTTCGTCACCAAAATATTTTTTTGCAGTGGACTCGGTGAGTACCACTGAAAAAGATTGAGACAGTGCGGTTGCATTATCGCCTGCTACGAAATCAAAATCAAAGACATTAAAAAAGTTCTTGTCTTCTGTCGTGAACCAGTTTCGCTCACTATACTTGGCGTCCCCAATTTCCGCCACCACCTGGCCGGAAAATTGAAAGAGACGGGTCATCTCCTCCACTTCGGGAAACGAGTTTACTAATTCAGGGCCAATCAGTGGCACGATACTGCCGAAGGTGCGGACGTTATCGGGGATAGATTTATTCACCCAGAGTGCTCGGTATATCCGGTCTGACTTCTGATGAAAGGAATCGTATGATAATTCGTTGCTTACATAGGTGTAGAGCATCGTGCTAAATGAAATGCCCAACACCAAACCAAATACATTTATAAAAGTGAATGTTTTGTTTTTGATTAATTGTCGGAGACTAATCTTAAAATAATTTTTGATCATACCGTAGTTGTTTAAATTCTGATATCTTTCTATTGGTTTGATAATGCTTGGTCTAAGGAGCAGCAGTACATCTCTCACAAACTTTAAATCCGCTTTCCACTTTCCATTTTCAGCTCTGCGCTCCTGATACAACTCCATCAAATCGCCCTCGATAGAATCTTTCAGCTTCGGGTGGCAGAACCAGCGGAAGAAGCGGTGGAAGAGTTTAGGTGGCTTATTCATCGTTGTTCGTTATTGGTTGTTGGTTATTCGTGAAAGCATTCGAGCAACGATTAACGAACAACCAACAACGATTTTACATCCCAAGCCACTTTCGGTATCGCATTCCACAATTCATCACGCGTGCTCTTAGAGTACTCCATTGCTTTTTTGCCAAGGGCTGTGATTTGAAAATACTTTTTCGGTCGGCCTGCACGCTCTTCGGTGGCTTCGCCATCAAATGATTTGAGGTAGCCTTTGTCTTCTAGTCGTTTCAACGCTGTTTGCAGTGCGCCTACACTTACACCTCGTTTCAATCGGCCTTCAATTTCTTTCTTAATGGATACTCCGTAAGCCTCTTTATATAAAATGCCCACGGTGAGCATTACCACTTCTTCAAACTCACCTAATTGATACTTCTTCATGATAGAAATAATTAATTCCTAATTGTAGTATTAATAATTGTGCCAATCTGAAAAACCGCTTAAAAACCTAGATAAGAGTGGTCAATACAAAATAGGATGTTCGGCAACGAACAGTTTTGAACCAAATCGATCAACAAGCGTAAAACAATGGACTGGGTAATCAACCCATAAATGATAGTTTCAAAAAATATTTATCTGCTTTCTTGAACGTTCTCAGGTTTGGCGTGTACAGAGCATTAAATTGAAACCTATGAAACGAATCCTTATTGTTTTTGCACTGTTGCCGGTGCTGGGCCTAGCAGGGCCAGAAAAAATCCTCCCCAAAACTTTGGAACTAAAATCCATTGATTGGTACACCCAACAAGCCAAGGCTTGGAGCGAAGAGACAAATCGCAACCGATCTCGTGCCGAGAGCTGGTTTAATTACTATGCGGCTTCTTATTTTAGTCAAGATGCGACTGCTCACCTAAATCAGATTGTGCAAGACATGGAAAAGGCGGTGCCTGATTCCTATGAATTATTGGTTGTGAAAGGTTGGAACAGTGGCTACTCGTTAGAGTCGCTGCGCTTTGTGCAAGAAGCCTATACCATGAGCCCTGAAAAGCCGGAAGCGTACGGGCTTTTGCAAATTCTTTCAGAACTAAATTTAGATGCAGCGGGAAGAGCAACTTTCAGCGATCAATTACTTTCACATGCACAACTATCACCTTCGCTACTAAGCTATAGTTACAACGTTCTCATGTCGCTAGAGCCTGGATCCATTTTGATCACGGAAGGCGAAAGCACAACGTCACCTCTTTTTGCTTTGCAAGACGCAATGAAAGTGCGCAAAGATGTAAGTATTTTAAACTTAGATCTTCTCGGCAATGCCACTTATCTGGAAAAGAAATTTAAAGCGCTTGGCCTAACGTTAAACGGTCCTGTTGATGCACGCAACTTACGAAGTACATTATGCGCCCTACTTCCATTGGCAAATAATGGAAAGAAATTTTACTATGCCCTTACCCTTTCTCAAGACAATCTTTCTTCGATTAAAGAAAATTTATATGTGGTTGGTTTGGCATCCGTTCACAGCATCTCCAACTTTGATAACGTAGCGCGAATCAAAAAAAACTTGGAGAAAGAATTTTTGTTAGACTATCTGCGAGTCGACTTCAACGGAGAATCAAAATTTGCAACCGGTAAAGCATTTAGTGCCAATTATCTGGTGCCGATGATTTTGTTGTATGAGTCCTACCTAAAAGAAAATCAACTGGAGAAAGCGAAAACACTGCGCCAATTGATAGAGCGGGTAGCACGTGACAGCGACAAGGAAGCCGCCATTGCTCGATTCTTGGGAAATGAAGTGTCGGAAGAAATTCCTTATTATCCCTCCTCCATTACAGCAAAATCATTGGAGGGTAAATTTCGCCCTGTGTCAGATAAAATTTATGCACAGGAAAACGAAGTGACTAATGAGCAATACAACTTATTCTTAAGTTATCTTTCGTCTCATTCGCTGACAGAGCTTTACGAAAAATATAAGTTTGACTTTAGTGGCTATGAAGAGCCTACTCTTTCGTTGATGAAAAACTACTCTGCCAACCGCGTGGCAACCAAAAAGAACAAATACTTTAACAACTACCCGGCCATTCATGTTGGCTACGAAGCCGCCCTTGCCTACTGTGCGTGGCTTACCCAACAATACAATCGATCAGCTGAACATAAATTTAAAAAGGTACTTTTCCGATTACCGTCTATCGATGAATGGCAGATTGCGGCAGCATCCATCAAAAATCCTACCTCTTGGAAGTGGGATGATCAAAAAGTTGAAGTAAGAATTACAGCCAGCAATGATTTATTTGGAAAAGTCTTAGAGAGGAGAATGGTTTCGTTGACTGATCCTGAGATAATGTATCCATGGTTCCGATTCTTCGCTTTTAGAAACTCGGCAATCAATCATAAAGGCTGCTATTTGGGCAATTTCAAAGTGCCTGATGAAGGGGCATGCCCAGGGATTGATAAATCGAAAGGAATCGCTGCTGATGGATGGATAATGGCCGCCCCAACGAAAATATATTTTCCTAATGATATTGGATTGTATGATGTGGTGGGCAACGTGAGTGAAATGACCTTAGAAAAAGGGAAAGCCTGTGGAGGAAGTTGGAATCATACTCCGGCAGAATCAACCATGCGAAGTATTAACACTTATACAAAACCAGATGCAGCCACGGGTTTTAGGGTCTTTATGGAGGTCATCGAAAAATAGGAGTTGCCTTTGCTAAACCTATTTCAAAAATCGATGACAGGTTTGTCAGATGAAGATCTGATGGATAAAGTGTGTGGAGGGGATGAGCGAGCGCTGGAAGAAATTTACCAGCGCTACAGCCAACCCCTCCTTCGCTATTTCTATCGTATGCTATGGCAAGATCAAAGCAAGGCAGAAGATTTTTTGCATGATCTGTTTATTAAAATCATGGAGAAGAAAGTCCAATTTGATTCAGGCCGAAAATATTCTACCTGGATGTATTCCATTGCACATAACATGTGCAAGAACGAATATCGAAAACAAGCATTCCGATCATCGACTCAACATTCTTTCAATGACAATGGAAACATAGACGAGTTGATCACACTACAACTTGATCATACTTCTTTTCATCAAACACTGGAAGATCTGTTAACAAAGGAAGGGGAAGAAGCACGCACGTTATTTGTTTTGCGTCATGAATTGGATATGAGCGTGGCCGAGATCAGCGAAGTGATCTATTGCCCCGAAGGAACGGTGAAGTCACGTTTATTTTATTTAAAGAAGAAACTGGCTTTGGCCCTTGAACATTATAAAGTAGTACTTGAAAAATAACCGATATGGAAAATTTTGAAGAGTTTGAAGAATTATTGCGCCAGCGTTCGTATGCAGAGCTGACTGACAATGAAAAACAGTTGGTCACACAATTTATCAGCTCCGAGGCAGAATATGAGTCGCTGCGCCAGGCAGATAAACAATTGAATCACTATGTTGCTGACACGCGTAAACTTACTCCATCTCCCAAGATTTGGGCCACCATCAAAAATGACATAGCTCAAAATAAAAAAGCAGCTAAGGGCTATTGGTTAAATACTCCAGTACCCGCTTATGCAACATTTTTGTTATTGATGGTAGTGGGTCTATTCAGCTGGTATGGGGGTAGCAACTATAACTCAACTACCGTTTATGCACGAAAAGTAATAACCCAAATTGATACCGTCTTCATCGAATCCAAACCAGACACCATTGTGCGGGAAAGGATTGTTTATTTAAAAGCAAGCCCAGCTCCAGCTATTACTCAGACTTCCACTAAACAATCTCAAGATGTGCCCTACACAAAGGGCATCAATATGAAAGAGAAGGAGGAGTTAGAACGGCTTTTGGTTTCGGGGTCTAGATAAAGAATTTGGAAAACACTCTACTCCGATTTTAAAGTCAGAAGATTGGACTATTTGTTCTGCCTGTTAGTAACAAATATTTCGTAGGGGTCCGTCACCTTGGAGGTGTCTTGACGCCTTAGACGCTTTTCCCATAGGAAATATCGCTGGTCTATTAGCCACATTTGCTTATTTTTACCCTTCTAGACTTTAATCAAAATACCTATGAACTTCCGCATCGAAAAAGACACCATGGGCGAGGTGCAAGTCCCTGCCGACAAATACTGGGGCGCACAAACCGAGCGCTCGCGCAACAACTTTAAAATCGGGCCCGAGGCTAGTATGCCCAAGGAGATTATCCATGCGTTCGGCTACTTGAAAAAAGCAGCGGCAATGGCCAACCACGAGTTAGGGGTTCTTGCCGCAGACAAGAAAGATATGATAGCTACGGTTTGCGATGAGATTGTGGCCGGAAAATTAGACGATCAATTTCCTTTGGTGATCTGGCAGACAGGCTCGGGCACGCAAAGCAATATGAACGCGAATGAAGTGATTGCATATCGTGCGCATGTATTGAGTGGCGGAAAACTCGCTGATGAGAAAAAAGTGTTGCACCCGAATGATGATGTAAACAAGTCGCAATCCAGTAATGATACCTATCCTACGGCCATGCACATTGCGGCCTATAAGCAAGTGGTGGAAATCACCTTACCGGGTTTGCAAAAGCTGCGCGACACGCTACGCAATAAAGCAACTGACTTTAAATCAATCGTAAAAACGGGGCGAACACACTTCATGGATGCCACTCCACTTACCCTTGGTCAGGAATTTGGTGGTTATGCGCAACAATTAGATAACGGTATTCGTGCGATCAACAATTCGTTAGGAATGATTAGTGAATTAGCATTAGGTGGTACAGCCGTAGGCACGGGGTTGAACACCCCTAAGGGTTATGATGTACTGGTCGCTAAAAAAATCGCAGAGCTGACGGGTCTTCCTTTTGTAACTGCACCCAATAAGTTTGAAGCCCTGGCAGCACACGATGCAATGGTGGAACTCTCCGGAGCCTTGAAGCGTGTGGCCGTTTCATTGATGAAAATTGCCAATGACATCCGCATGCTTAGCTCAGGTCCTCGCAGCGGTATTGGCGAAATCGTAATTCCCGATAACGAACCGGGTTCGTCCATCATGCCTGGTAAAGTAAATCCTACTCAACCCGAAGCGATGACGATGGTATGTGCGCAGGTGATGGGCAATGATGTGGCGGTGACCATTGGTGGCTCGAATGGTCACTTTGAGTTGAACGTATTCAAACCGGTGATCGCAGCCAATGTATTGCAAAGTGCACGTTTGATTGGCGATGCGTGTATTTCCTTTAATGACAAATGTGCGATTGGTATCGAGCCCAACCTGCCGATCATCAAACAACACATGGAAAATTCGTTGATGCTTGTGACAGCTCTAAATACTCATATTGGTTATGAGAATGCAGCCAAGATTGCCAAGAAGGCACACAAGGAAAACAAAACACTACGCGAAGCAGCAGTAGAATTAGGCTTACTTACCTCCGCACAATTTGAAGAGTGGGTGAGGCCTGAGAAGATGGTATAGTATTTTTGAAACCTAACCTTTACCTAAAATGAAACC
>JABFSY010000029.1 GCA_013140395.1 Cyclobacteriaceae bacterium | reverse complement strand
GGAGAGTATGCTTATATGGCCACGGTGGAAGCGCTGGCAAACGCCCGCTTGGATCAGGACTATATTGACCAAAATGCAGTCGGAATCATTTATGGAAACGATAGCTCTGCCCAGGCTGTCATTGAAGCCATCGATATCATCCGTGCAAAAAAAGACACCATGATGGTGGGCTCGGGCTCTGTCTTTCAGGTTCTTAATTCAACTGTGACATGAACCTGGCCACAATATTCCGACTCAAGGGCGTTAACTTTGGAGTTAGTGCTGCCTGTGCCAGTGGTTCCCATTCAATTGGACTGGCACATATGTTTATCAGCCAGGGTATGCAGGACATCATTATCTGTGGTGGCGCTCAAGAGACCAACGTCTACTCAATGGGCAACTTTGACGCGTTGGGCGCTTTTTCCATCAGAGAAAATGCTCCCACTCTAGCCAGCCGCCCTTTTGACAAAGATCGAGATGGACTAGTGCCTAGTGGGGGTGCTGCAACAGTTATCATAGAAAGCCTTGAGTCAGCCAGAAAGCGGGGTGCACCCATTTTAGGAGAGGTGATTGGGTATGGTTTCTCTAGTAATGGTGAACATATTTCAAACCCCACGGTACAGGGCCCGGAAAGGTCTTTGAGACTGGCAATGAAAAATTCCGGTCTAAAGGCCTCGGAAATCGACTATATCAATGCCCATGCTACCTCAACTCCCTCGGGAGACGCAAGCGAAGCAAAAGCAATTTACGAGGTATTTAAGGATTCCGGTACACCGGTTAGCTCAACAAAATCCATGACAGGTCACGAATGTTGGATGGCCGGTGCCAGCGAAATTGTCTATTCGATGCTTATGATGCAAAATTCCTTTATGGCGCCAAATATCAACTTCGAAACCCCGGACGAAGACTCGGCCAAGTTGAATATTGTTAAAACTGCAACAAATAAAAATATTGATGTATTTTTGTCGAATTCTTTTGGATTTGGCGGCACCAACTCCACACTTGTTGTTAAAAAGTGGAAGAATTGAGGGGGAGTTAATCACAACGGTTGTGAACAAAAGTTTTTTTTGGTTGTTTATAGGAATGTTTTAATTGGATGGATCACAAAAGTATTATAGAAAAAGTAAACGGGTTTTTGGTGGACGAATTTGAAGTCGATCCTAACACCATTACGCCTGAAGCCAACTTAAGAGAGACTCTTGAATTGGATAGCTTAGATTATATTGACCTGGTAGTAGTTATTGAAAACAATTTTGGCTTTAAGGTGAAAGCCGAGGATTTCACCAACATCTCGACTTTTCAAAGCTTCTACGACTATATCATTAGCCGCGTTGGAGAGAAAGTAAATTCCTAGGGCATGCCCACTTGGCAAGGAAAATCGAAGGGAACCAAAATTGGTTATCGAATTTTCGTTTTTGTACTTCAGAAATTAGGTGTTTATCCTGCCTATCTAGCCCTCCGGTTTGTTGCTTTCTACTACTTTCTTTTTTCCTGGAATTCAACACCACATATTTACTACTACTTTAGAAAGCGGCTGAGCTACTCCCCGTTTATTTCCTTATTAAAAATATACCAAAACTACTACGTCTTCGGCCAGACGCTCCTCGATAAAACAATTGTTATGGGCGGGATGAAAAATCCTTTTACCTACTTTTTTGATGGCGTGGAAAACCTAAAAGAGATTGTTTCCTTGGGTAAAGGTGGAATCCTTCTTAGCGCCCATACAGGAAACTGGGAAATAGCTGGTCATTTTCTAAACGAGTTAAACACGCGGGTGAATATTGTGATGTACGATGGTGAAGATGCGCAAATCAAACAGTATCTCAATTCAGTAACGGGTGCTAAAAGCTTTCAGGTCATTATCATTAAAGAAGATATGTCGCACGTTTATGCAATAGGCGAAGCACTTAGAAATAATGAACTTGTTTGTTTGCATGCCGACCGATTCCTGGAGGGTACCAAAACTGCAAAAAAGGACTTTCTCGGCCAGCCCGCGCAATTCCCGGAAGGGCCTTTCGCGTTGGCGGCTATTTTTAAAGTACCGGTCTCATTTGTTTTTGCCTTCAAGGAAACGACCACCCATTACCATTTTTACGGAAGTCCACTCATTCAGTATCAAAAGCAAGAAGACAAAAGTGCATTTATCCATCGACTGATGGAGTGTTACGTACAACAAGTGGAGGAAAAAATAAAATTATACCCACTTCAATGGTTTAATTATTATAACTTTTGGTCATAATGATTCTAGCAAACCAAGAAGAAATCAAAAAACTTATCCCTCAGCGCCATCCAATGGTCATGATTCACGATCTTATCGAGTCGTCTGAGCAACATGCGAAGACTTCACTAACGATCGAATCAAATAATCAGTTTGTTGAAAATGGAAAATTGCGTGAACCGGGTCTGGTTGAAAACATTGCCCAAACGACTGCCGCACAGGTGGGATACCAATGTTCATTAAAAAATATCCCCGTGCCAATAGGTTTTATTGCATCGATCAAAGACTTAAAAATCAGTGTTCTTCCATTGGTCAATTCTTCCATTCTAACAACGGTCCGCGTCACCAATCAAATATTGGACGTGACGGTAGTAGAAGGAAAAGTCGAACAAGATGGTATTCTTATGTGTTCATGTGAGATGAGGGTTTTTGCAAAGACGTAAGCCATTCAAACAAGAACAATACACATCTAAAAATTAATAATCAGCATTTTGCTACGCCACGAAACAGAAGTCATCATCCGATTCAATGAAGCCGATCCACTTGGCATCGTGTGGCATGGGCACTACATTCGTTATTTCGAAGACGGCAGAGAGTCATTTGGCAGAAAGTATGGTGTCTCGTACCTGGACTTCTATCAACAGGGGTTGGCCGTTCCAATTGTTTCAGTGGATTGTCAATACAAAAGGCCGCTACGGTATGGCGACATCGTAATTGTAGAGACCACTTATGTTCCCCTCGAGGCAGCGAAGCTACAGTTTGAGTATAAAATGTTTGAATCGAAAAGTCGCAATCTAGTAGCCGTGGGCTCTTCGCTGCAGGTATTTGTTGATGCTAAGACATTCGACCTCCAACTTACCATTCCTCCCTATTTTGC
>JABFSY010000282.1 GCA_013140395.1 Cyclobacteriaceae bacterium | reverse complement strand
GCATGGAGTAATGGCCACTTTTATGTCGAAGATAAGTGAATCTCTCCCGGGCTGTGGTGGACACGTACATCAAAGTTTGTGGGATAAAGCAGGTAAGAAGAATCTTTTTTATGAGTCGAAAGACAAGCATCACATGAGTGAAGTGATGAAGAGTTATATCGCAGGGCAATTGTTTTGTCTACCACATTTGCTTCCCATGTATGCGCCAACAATCAATAGTTACAAGCGATTAGTAGAAGGCGCCTGGGCACCCACCACATTGACGTGGGGAATTGATAATCGCACAGTTGCTTTACGTGTGCTGGCAAGCGGAAGTAAATCATGTCGGTTAGAGACGAGAGTTATAGGTGCGGATGTAAATCCTTATTTGGCGATAGCTGCTGCGTTGGCTTCTGGGTTGTACGGAATCAAGAAAAAATTGAAGTTAAAACAACCTGCCACAGTGGGAAATGGGTATAAGGATTTTTCTAATGGTGTCTTGCCAGGAAATCTGCATGAAGCCACTCAGAAGATGAAACAGTCAGTAGTGGCTAGAGAAATTTTGGGACAGCAATTTGTAGAACACTTTACCCAAACACGTGAGTGGGAGTGGAGGCAACATCTGAAAGCAGTGACAGACTGGGAGGTTAAAAGGTATTTTGAGATTATTTGACACGCAGTGAACTAAAAAATAAATCAACCACGCTTAATTTATTCAACCTTTAACGTATGAAAATCAAGATTGGAGGTCGCAAAATGCGATATCCAATTAGATAAAAGAATGTTAACAAAGAATTATGACCTTCGATAAAATCTATCAATATAACTTCCCTACCACCATCCGTTTTGGTGCCGGTTCCAGCAATGAGCTACCTGATTATCTCGTTAAGAATAATTTATCAAAGCCGCTGGTTGTAACTGATCCTACCGTAGCGCAACTTCCATTCTTCAAAAAAATGGTGGAGAGTTTGAAGGCAAAGAATATTTCTGTAGAAGTGTTTTCAGATATCCATAAAAACCCGGTGAAGTCGGACGTGTACAAAGGCACAGATGTATTTGATGAGGCAAAGCGGGATTCCATCATTGGCATTGGCGGAGGCGCAGCCATCGATGTGGCACGTGCCATACTATTACGAATCAATCACCGCGAGGATTTATTTAAGTATGATGATCTGATTGGAGGCGATGTGTTTGTGACGAATGAGGTGCCCCATTTTAATACCATTCCTACTACCGCGGGAACCGGCAGTGAAGTCGGGCGCAGTGCGATAATTGCCGATGATGTTACGCATCAAAAGAAAATTCTTTTTTCACCTAAACTCTTGGCAAAAATCATTTTTGCTGACCCTTTGTTAACGATGGAGCTTCCATCGTTTATCACTGCAGCTACCGGCATGGACGCGCTCACTCACAGCATGGAAGCGTATCTAGCAAAAATGCCGCATCCTTTGTGTGAAGGAATTGCCTTGGAAGGAATATCCCTGATTCACCAATCGCTGGAAGTAGCTGTGAATAAACCTGATCTCGAATCGCGTAGCAAAATGTTGATTGCTTCGTTGATGGGTGCCATCGCCTTTCAAAAAGGGTTAGGCATAGTGCATTCATTAGCGCATCCGTTGTCATCTTTGTTAGATACCCATCATGGGTTGGCGAATGCAGTTAATATTCCTTATGGGATGGAATTCAACATCGAAGGATTTGAAGATAAGTTCAAAAGAATTGCCAGTACACTTGAGTTAAAAGAGCAAACGGGTAAAGCAGTGGTCAATTATTTATTCGAACTCAATTCCAAAATCAATATCCCTCATAAACTTAGCGCGATTGGTGTCAAGCCGGAACACATCGAAACATTGGCGGACTTAGCCATTGCCGATTTTGCTCATCCCAATAATCCAAAGCCGGTGAGTAGAGAAGATTTTAAGCAATTGTATTTGAAGGCGCTATAAAAATGAAAAAGATAACGATAGGCGTTGCTGATTGCAGTAAATATGACAAGTATGCGGCCTGGATATCTCAAGATGCAGATGTGGAGGTGATCAAGTTAGGCTATGCACTCAATGACTTTGAGGAGATCAAGAAATGCCACGGGGTTTTGCTAACGGGAGGAGAAGATGTTCATCCTCGTTTTTATAACAAGCCCGAGTTACTGCAATTTTGTTATCCGGATGATGTAGATGAGAGAAGAGACGAATTTGATTTAAGTGTAATTAACTATACCCAGCAAAATAATCTACCCTTGCTGGGCATTTGTCGGGGACTTCAAATCACGAATGTGTTTTTTGGCGGCACATTGATTCCCGACCTACCGTCTTTTGGAAAATTTAATCACTCTAAATTTGGCGAGGGGAGAGATCGCTATCATACTGTCTCAGTTGATCCGCATAGTCAGATGAATCAAATTTCCTCGAAAGTTGAAGGAGAAGTGAACAGTGCCCATCACCAATCGGTAAAGCATGTGGGTGTTGGTTTGGTGGCGAATTGTTTTTCACAGGATGGGGTGATCGAAGGCTTAGAGAGAGTGGATCCTAAAAATCATTCCTACTTACTATTGGTTCAATGGCACCCTGAGCGAATGAACGATCAATCCAATCCATTGACGGCAACTATAAAAAAGAGTTTTCTAGATGAAGTGCGAAGCTTATAATTCACAGAAATGAAAATCGTTAATCCGGCCAACGAAGAAGTTATTCGAGATCTTCAGGAAGATTCACCTGATTCTGTCAATCAAAAATTCAAGTTGCTGCAAACCGCTCAAGCGAATTGGCAAAAAGTTCCGCTCACAAAACGAATAGAAACTCTTCGGGCTTTTTCTGATTTGTTGGAGAAGAATAGCGAATCGTTGGCTTCTATCCTTACATCGGAGGTGGGTAAGCCCCTACAGCAATCTCGCAACGAAATCAACGGAGCGCGAGCGCGTATCAAATGGCTGACCGACAATGCTGCAAAATATTTGTCGGATGAAGTGATGACACAAGAAGGAAATCTCACGGAACGGATTTCATACGAGCCGTTAGGCGTGGTTTGCAACATTTCTGCCTGGAACTATCCTTACCTTGTAGGCGTAAATGTTTTTGTTCCCGCCTTGTTGGCTGGCAATGCCGTTATGTATAAGCCTTCTGAGTATTCGACTTTAACCGGTATAGAAATGGAGAAGTTGTTGAAGCAATCGGGAGTACCAATTAACGTGTTTCATGTTGCCATTGGTGCGAAAGCTGTTGGTGAACTATTGTTGGACCTTCCGTTTAACGGATATTTTTTCACAGGATCTTATAAAACGGGAAAATACATTTACGAAAAAGTGGCGCACAAGATGGTTCCTTGTCAACTGGAGTTAGGTGGCAAAGATCCATTGTATGTAGCCGATGATATTGCGGATGTGAAGGCGGTTGCAGCGGGCACTGCTGATGGTGCGTTTTACAATAACGGCCAAAGTTGTTGTGCCGTAGAACGAATTTATGTTCACGAAAAAGTTTATGACGAGTATGTGAGTGAATTTGTTAAGGAAGTAAAGTCATGGAAGATTGGACAGCCAACAGAAGTAGGTGTATACATTGGGCCGTTGAGCAGAAAGGAGCAAGTTTCTTTTTTAGAAAGTCAAATAAAGGATGCCATTGAAAAAGGAGGCAACGTAATGACAGGAGGGAAGCGAATGGCAGGAACTGGTTATTATTTTGAACCAACCGTAATTACCAAGGCCAACCATCAAATGAGTGTAATGTGCGAGGAATCTTTTGGCCCCATCATAGGTATTATGAAAGTTAAGGATGATGATGAAGCGACTCAACTAATGAAAGACACTGAGTACGGATTAACAGCATCGGTTTACTCTTCTAGTCAATCACGAGCAGAAAATATTTTATGCCAAATCAATTCCGGTACAGGCTATTGGAATTGCTGCGACCGCGTAAGTGCTGCGCTACCTTGGAGTGGGCGGAATCATTCGGGTTTTGGGGCTACACTTTCACACGTGGGCTTGAGGGCATTTACGAAAACCAAGGCATATCATTTGAAGAAGTAGTATTTTTCAGTTTTCGCCCAGATCTATTGAGGAGCCAACTGCGTGCTATAAATAATATTGCCATTAAAATCCACCATCTTAACATCAAGCGTTTTTCGAAGGATGGAAACACTCATAAAACCCTGTACGGAAGCCGAAAAAAGAGATTCGTTGATTGTGCCCGTTGGCCGTAGGTCAGCACCAGCACCCGATAGAAAATAGTGAGTAGGTTTGTCGCTTGCCTTCAAATGTTGCAGATCATGCTCATGTCCACAGAAATAAATATTCACTTTGTTTTTAGCGAATATGGGTTCAAGCGAAGTTCTCACCGAGTTCGGATCATTTTTGCGCACGCCACCGGTATAGATATGGTGATGGCCAACCACGATTTTCCTGTCTACATCATTGAGTGCTGTTAAACTATCCAGCCATTTTTTCTGATAGGTAGTGTCTTGCGCCTTTACTTTGTCTTTCAACTCAGCAATTTGGTAGTAACTCTTTTCAAAAGGGCTTGTATCTATGAAAATAAAACGAACACGCGAGCCATCATTGACGGTTTCGACTATGGAGTAGTAGCGGGATGGTAATTTCCATCGCGGACTAATTTTACTGTAGGCGATTTCCGCCTCCACATTACCCGAGTAATCATGATTGCCCAGTGAAATCTGCCAGGGCTTCCTTACAAGATTCTCTCCATTGTAAACTTTTTCAAATGATTCCTGCCAATGGGGATCGTTGGTATCGGTCACGCCAGTATAATAAAAGTTGTCTCCTGTGGAGATGATGAACTTTGGATTTTCTCTTTTAGTCCACTCATTCATTTGAAAGGCTACTACTTTTTGATTGGGTATGCCCATTCGTCCCCAATCACCGATCACGTAGAAACGAAGAGGTGAGGGATCTCGATTGCTTTCACAGCTTGAAACAAGAATAAAACAAAACAATAGGACAGGTCGCACTTTCAGACGATTCATATATAAAGCTACAAAAATTTGTCGCCAATAATGAACTAATGAAATTTGGACAACTCACACAATCTACTCATTCTTCAACACCTCTGCAGGATTTGCCTTTGCTACTTTCAGAGTTTGCGAGCCAATCATCAATAAGGCAATCGTCATGACGGCCATCACGGCAATGACTCCTTCAAATAAACCAAGTGGCGCATGGTTCGCAATTTTCGGTAACATGATTTGCTCGAAGAAGAAATACGTCAGTGGCAGTGCAATCAGAGCAGCAATGCCAAGCAAAATAAAAAAGCCACGGCCCAATAGATAGACCAACCCACCTTCAGTAGCACCCATTACTTTGCGGATGCTGATTTCTTTTAAACGTGTTTCTGTCGTGAAAACCACCATGCCCAGCAAACCTAATGAGGCAATGCAAACAGCCAGAAAGGCGATGGCCCCCGCTAACTTCATGCTGGCTGATAAACCTTTGAACGATTCCTCTATTTCATCATCGTAGAATTTGGCTTCAAAGGCATGAACCGTGTCTAATTTTTTCCAAATGGTTTCAATCTTAGCATAGGTGGCTGGTAGGTCATTAGAAAGTAATTTCACATTCAGATGCTGAGCGTCTTTTCTCGAGTATCTAAAAATTGTTTCTTTTCCTGTTTCGTTGTTAGCACGTCCATATTGAAAATCTCTCATTACTCCAACAATGCGCAGTTCTTTGCCCGTTACGCTCAATATCTCACCGATAGATAGAGTTGGGTCTTTCGGCAAATTGAATCGTTTCAACACCTGCTCGTTCACAATCACTTCACTCTCAACAGCAGAATCCGAGAGAACAGTAAAATTTTTACCGGCTAGCAAATGATGATCGTGTAGAGGGATATAATTTTCATCTACTACATTGAAGGCAATAGAAAGTGAATCTTCAGGATTGTTCGGGTTTTTAACGGGTACGCCCCAATAGCTGCCTACGCTTGTGATCATACCCGATAGAGATATTCCTTTTACTTCGGGTAATTCATTTAGTTCTTTTTTGAGTATTTCAGCTTTGTTTCCTTGCAGCCGTATATTCAGAATATTTTCCGTGGAAAATCCCAAATCAAAATTCATGTAGTGTTTGTACTGCTTGTACATGATAAGCGTGGCCGTTATCAGTATTAGTGAAATAGTATATTGAAATACAATCAGTGCTTTGCGCAGCGTAAGTTTTTTGAAACCCTTAGTAGTGCTCGAGCCCTTCAATACCTGCACCGCATTGATTCGCGAGAAGAACAATGCAGGAAAAAGCCCAGCCGCAACACCTATAAAGAGGGCAAAGCCAACGAAGCAAATGACTAGTAGAGGAGATACATTTAGTGTGAGCAATGCTTGCAAACTTGGCTCCATGCTCTTAAAGTATGGACGCAATGCAAGGAAGAGTAAAAAAGCAGCCACTAATGCTGAGAACGAAATAATGATGGCCTCCACCACAAACTGTCCCATCACGTGCCCGCGCAAAGCACCAATCGTTTTGCGGATGCCAATTTCGCGTGAGCGCTTCAACGAACGGGCCACCGATAAATTTGTATAGTTAAAGCAAGCAGACAATATGACAACAAAAGAAAGTCCTGCGAATACCCATAACAGTGTGCTGCCCATCGTTGGTCCCAGCTGATTTCCTAAACTCTCACCTGCCATGATTGAGTCCATAGCCTGTAACTTCAGTGTAATGGTTGTGTTTTTTACAGACGGATTTTCTTTGGCACTTAAGTTATCCAAATTGGTTTGGAAAAGCTTGGGATCAAATTGCACGGGCATTTTCAAGTACACATACGTATTCCACATATTATCCCAAGCCAATTCATCAGCGTTATCTTTTTCGGTAATCTCACGAGTAGAAATAGCACCGAGCATTTCAAATTTCATGTGCGAGGTAGTTGGCACGTCTTGCACAATACCGGTAATCGTGTAAGCTTTGTCTTTGTTCAGAATAATGGTTTTGCCAATGGCTTCTTCATCGCCAAATAGTTTGTGCGCGGCTTTCTCCGTTAACACAACCGAGTAGGGATTTTTTAAAGCGTTAGCAGGATTGCCTTTAACTAGAGGAAAAGTAAACACACTAAACATGGATTCGTTTGCCCAGAGTCCATTGAGGGGAATGGTTTTTTCTCCAAACGTCATGTCGCCACCAAAGCCGTTTCGTAAAATCGCTACCTCTTCTGGTACGGTAAAGGTTTCTTTGATGGCCTTGGCAGCACGCAAGGAAGTGGTGGCCATAAAATTTCTGTCTTTGTTCTCGAGGTACTGATATTGACTGTTTATACGGTAGATGCGTGAATGATTCACATGGAATTTGTCGTAGGAATATGTATCGAGTAATAAGCTGATGAGTAGTAACCCCACCGACATGCTGACGGCAAGTCCCACAATGTTAATAGCTGAAAACAATTTGTTGCGCACGATACTGCGCCCCGAGGTTTTAATGTAGTTCCCGATCATAATCCAACTAATTAAAATTTTTACAAATTCTGGTTTGCGGACGGTGTATAGGCGAAAAAATTTGAAGGTGTCAATAATGTAGATGAGCTTAGCTTTTTTAATTCCGTGCGATTTCAAGTTGCGTTCGAAATATTCATTCAAGTCTCCTTGCAGATCTTCTAGAAGCTCGGGCTTGCAATACCAAGCAAGAAACTGCTGAGCCCAATTCGGGGGAGATTGTTTTGGAACGTCTTTCATCAGATTTTATTCAAAGAAAGGTTCGGAATCATATTCCATAGATTATCGCGTACCTCTTTTGATTTTAATAGTCCTGCTTTACCGGCACTCGTGATCGAGTAGTAGCGTTTTCGCTTACCCCCTCTTGTTTGGGTCGCCTCACCCAATTTACTCTTAACAAATCCTTTTTCTTCAAGCCTGTTCAATACTGCATGCACAACACCCAGTTTTACAGTCCTGCCTGTTTGTCGTTCCAGCTCATCACAAATGCCCACGCTATATGCATCGCTCATGAGTGCTGCAATCGTTAGCAATACCAATTCTTCAAACTCTCCTAGGTTGGATCCTTTCATAACTGCTGATTAATTACGTAAATGTATGTAAAATGGTTTTGAACTTTTATGACAACAAGCATTGCCTCCAGAAAACATTACATTTTTTTGACTTACAAAAGCATGGTGCTTTGGTATTTATGGGTTAAATTTGAAGTTAATTTTCCCATTTTGGGTCAGTGTTAAGTCTAATCACTTGCCTTTTACCTGATTTGGGTCAGTGGTTTAGATTTTGAAGTTAAAAACGAGTTTGGAATTTCGATTTTATAATGTAACCTACTTTTTAGGTATGAAAAAACTGTTCAATATTGGTCTATCACTTGTTTTTAGTGCACCCCATTTGCTCTTTGCTCAAACCGGCCCCGGTGGTGTAGGAAATGGCACTGGTGCAAGTAGCCAACCCCGAAATGTTGTTTGGCTAAGGGCAGATGCTGGAGTTACCCCGGCTGGTACTGAAGTAGTGACTTGGGCTGACCAATCAGGCAATTCACTCATTGGAACTGGATCCGTTGGAACTGGATTGAGCAGGCCACTATTTGTCGCGTCTGATCCAAACTTCAACAACTTACCGGTTATCAATTTTGCCCCGACCGCCAATAACAGACATATCGTAATCCCAGATAATGACATACTTGACAACGCAACTGGATTTTCATTACTTGTTGTATTCCGCGCCAACGCTACCGGGGGCAATTCCGCATTGATTTCCAAAAGGACAACTGTCGGTGTGGACCAGTCATACATGACATGGGTAAATGCGGGTCAATTATCCTCACGCGCGGATGCCAGTACCATCACGGGGGGTACCATAAACAATACTACCACCTAAGTTGGGAGTACCGTCTTTAATGGAGGCACCTCTACGGTAAGTAATTTCATTAATGGAACAAGTGCCGCCTCGGGCGCTGCCCCTACATCTATTCCAAACAATGCTTCTAATCTCTTCATTGGTGCTTTTGATGGTTCGGTTGGAGAGACAAGAAATCTTGAAGGAAGTATAGCAGAGGCATTGGTTTACACGAGCACGCTTAACGCGGCTCAGCGTCAAATTGTAGAAAACTATTTAGCGGCCAAATACAACTTGACCATTACTGGAGATGTTTATGTTGGCGATGCTTCGGGTTTTGATTTTGATGTGGCAGGGATCGGCCGAGGTTCAGGGGCATCTCATACAGAAGCCTCCTCCGCAGGTCTTTTTCTATCAACGTACAATGGTTCGCTCGATACTGACGGAGAGTTTGTTTTGACGGGCCGTGCCGCAGGTAGCAATTCTGTTATCAATTGCGCCTGTGCGGGTTACCCAGGATCCATCCAACAACGTTGGGGCAGAACTTGGTTCGTAGATAAGACAACCGCTGGAGCATTGGATGCAGCCGTTTCTTTTGATTTTAGTGATGGTATATCTGGTCTCTTCCCACAAAACAAAAACGACTACGAACTTTTGTACTCAAGCGATGGCGGAACTACTTTCTCGATCGTTTCTATTCCTTCTGCAGATAAATCAATCAATGGGGATAAAATGGTGTTCCGTGCCCCAAATGCAGCACTTCTAGACGGTATCTATACATTGGGGACAACCAATGCGGCTCAAAGCCCTGTAAATGGACTTGCTAACAAGACATGGTATAGCTATCAATCTGGTAACGCAAACGATCCCCTTGTCTGGACATTGGATGGTGGTGTTACACCATTGTATGTGAACCCGTCTAATGAAACACCTGCAGCGGCAGATAATGTGGTGATTACTTCTGGAAAAACAGTTACGCTTGTAGCTGATAACTTTTCGGTTAATAATCTAGAAATATTTGGCACATTGGATCTGGTTCAATTCAGTGGCCATACTACTACCTCCATTTCGGGAACCGGCAGAATTCGATTGGCAGGATCTGCCAGTAATTTAGACAACTTCCCAACAGGTATTACCACTGCATTTGCCAATGCTACGACCGGAGGAACCGTTGAGATTTATGGTACTAGTTCGTTCTCCTTAAACCAAACTCGACTTTTCAATGATTTAATCATAAACAAAACTGCGGGCGTTGTTTCACTAAACGCGAATTATACATTGAACGGAGAATTTACTGTTAGTACTGGCGAGTTTAGGTTTGGAACGGTAGCTTCAAACTTCATTGTTTTTGGCGACATTCAAATCAATACGGGCACCACGCTTTCTGTTGCAAGTGCAAATGTCCGTCATCAATTTAATATATATGGTGATTTTACAAATAACGGGGCAACCGTACAATTCACTAATCGAGGTGCTGCTAATTTTTTGGCAGAAGCTACTGATGGCATCGTTGACTTTAACCTATTGAATGATACTCAAAACCAAGCCGTCACTTGTAATGGGCTGACACGCTTTTATCGCATTGAAATTGATAAGGGTACAGACGACACCTACGTAGCTAGTTTCTCTGCGAATAACCCTACGAATTTTTCTCTTTTTGGTTATGCCAATGATAATGATGGGTCAATTCCTCAATTGCTAAGTTCAAATAATGCTTTTGCTTTGTTAAGAGGAACAGCTGAGATACGTACAAACATTACAGTGCCAATATTAAGTGACAATGGTAACTACAATATTTCTGTAGGGGCTCAACTATGGGTGAACGGAGGAACGGTGTTGAACAATGCTGGTAATTCTACGGTACCTTACGGCAAACTTCGTGTAAGTGGTGGTTTGTTTGAGTCGCGTGTCAACGCGGGTATCACCACGCGCGACAATGGAACTATCATTGTAGAAGGTGGGGTTGTCAATACCAACCAAATACGTACTTCCGTGTTGGGTGCCTTAAATGTGGGTGGCTATGTACAAACCGGTGGAGC
>JABFSY010000021.1 GCA_013140395.1 Cyclobacteriaceae bacterium | reverse complement strand
ATATAGTGTATACCGTTTACTTGATTGGTATGGACAACGGCTCTGTATAGCACTATAGAAGCATCAAAAGAAAAGGAGGCCGCAAAATTTGCAGCCTCCTTTTTTCTTTTTTCAAAACAACTAAATCTTCTTTTCCAACGCAGCAATCTTTGCCTGGGCTTCTTGCTTGCCTAGAGAGAGTGCTTTTTTGTATAACTCGATAGCTTCCTTGTAAGTATCTTTCTTCTTGCGAGGTGCAAGCTTAGTCCGATTAGCTGCCTCTTCGATGGCCTGACCTCTGGCAAAGTAAGAATCCGCTTCGCTCATTTTGCTTTGAACCATCATTTCCTGAATCCGAGCCTCAATGAGTGCCAGTTCCTGCTGCTTGGCTACAATTTGCGCCTCCTTATCGGTTAGCTCAGCTTCTTGTAATCCTACTGTCGTAATCAAATTTTGATTTTCGTTTTTCAACAAATCTACCTGCTCATTCAACGCAGCAATCTCTTTGTTGCGTTCTTCTAGGTCAGCTTTCAGTTTTTTGATCGTAGCAGCAAAAGCATTTGCGTTGCCTTTTGATTTCTTTAATGATTTTTCAAGATCAGAAATTTTGTTTTGGGTATCCTTGACGTAGTTATTGATGTCCTTCATTCTGCTCTTGTAATTGTCATAGGTAGTTCCTTCTACCATATTTACACGCAGTAATTGGCGGTTCGCATCAATAGAGTCCATCAATACACCAACCTCTTGAAGGGTCGTTGCAAATTGTTGACTGGTTTGAAGTTCCGTTCTTAGCGAATCGACTTGCGATTGAAGCTTTTCCGAATTTCCTCCACAGCTAGCCATGATAACACCGACAGTGGCAACGAATAATAATCTTTTTAGCATACAGTTGTTAGTTTAGAACACAAAATTACACCCTTGTTGTACTGTTTTGTGCAAGAACAAAATATTTTTTCAAATAGCCTTAAATCCATCGACAACGCGTAAATTGCGGGCGCAAAAGGCAAAGATTATCAGTTAAATGCCCAAATTAATAACCACGCGCACGCGTATTGAAGACCTGGGCAAACCTCGAGTAATAGTAATCGGAGGAGGTTTTGGGGGTTTAGAAGTGATCAAGAAGCTTCGGGGAGCTAAACTTCAGACTGTCTTATTCGACAAAAACAATCACCATACGTTTCAACCGCTTCTTTACCAAGTGGCTACATCCGGCCTTGAAACCAATTCAATTGTCGCTCCCTTTCGTAAGTTGTTCGGTAACTATCAGGACTTTTATTTTAGACTGGCGGAAGTCAAGAACATTAAACCCGAAGAAAACTACATCGAGACTTCAATTGGTGGCGTGAAATACGACTATCTGGTCATTGCCTCGGGTGCAGTAACCAATTTTTATGGCATGGACGAAGTGCAAAAAAATGCCATTTCGATGAAGAACATTGTAGACGCGACCAAACTGCGCAATAAAATTATTCGTCAGATGGAGTATGCTCTACTTACCGAAGATCGCGAAGTAATGAACTCCTTGATGGATTTTGTAGTGGTGGGTGGCGGTCCGACTGGTGTTGAGCTTTGTGGCGCGTTGAGCGAATTGAAGAAAAATGTTTTTCCCAAAGACTATAAGGAATTAGACATGCGTCAAATGGATGTGCATTTAGTGGAAGCATCCCCTCGCCTACTGAATGGCATGTCTGAACAAGCAGGTGCCAAAGCACTTGATTTCCTCACTGAAATGGGAGTGAAAGTACATTTGGGTGCGGCTGTAAAATCATATGATGGAGTAGAGATCGTTCTAAACACTGGAGAAAAACTGATTTCGCGATCATTGATCTGGGCTGCTGGGGTGACGGGCAATCCGATTTCCGGCTTGAATAGTGATCTGATCAAAAGGGGGAACAGATTATCAGTTGATGAATTCAATCGAGTAAAAGGATACAATAATATTTTTGCGATTGGTGACGTAGCTCTCATGGAGGGAGGAGATAAATATTTCGCGAAAGGGCATCCGCAAATGGCTCCCCCCGCTCAGCAACAAGGAAGACTAGTCGCCAAAAACATTCGAAATATTATTAACAAAAAACCGCTTAAGCCTTTTCGTTACTTTGATAAAGGTTCGATGGCTACGGTAGGTAGAAATAAAGCAGTAGTCGATTTAAAGGGAATCCGGTTCCAGGGTATTTTTGCCTGGTATGTGTGGATGTTTGTCCATTTAATGTCTATTGTCAGCTGGAAGAATAGAGTATTTACTTTTTTTAGCTGGATGTGGAATTACTTTTCCTACGATCGGAGTAATCGACTGATCATTGGAAGAGGGGAAGAAAAGTTTAACTCCGAAGAAGCAAAAGCAGCGTAAACACTTCGCCACTTTTGGGCGAATAACACTATGGACTCTCACTCACGAAAACATACCCTGTCTGCTGCCGGTGTTCTGGTTGCCATGGGTATTATTTATGGAGACATTGGAACCTCTCCTATTTACACGCTCCGTTTTATCGTTGGTCATCGAGCCGTCTCGGAAGAACTAATATTAGGTGGGCTTTCGTTGGTGTTTTGGACGCTGACGATAATCACCACGATAAAATATGTATATCTAGCACTTAGCGCAGATAATAAAGGAGAGGGCGGAATCTTTGCTCTTTATGCGCTGGTTAGAAAATATCGAGCAGGCTGGGTAATTTTTCCCGCCATTATTGGTTGTTGCACATTGATTGCTGACGGGTTCATGACCCCAGCGATGAGCGTTACTTCTGCTGTTGAGGGTATAAAAACGCTCATGCCTTCTATTACAGATCAAACGATTATCACTATTGTAATCATCATTCTGGTTGCGCTGTTTATTTTTCAGCAATTTGGTAGCAGTGTGGTGGGGAAAACGTTTGGCCCCGTCATGTTAGTCTGGTTTGTTTTTATTGGCGCCATTGGTGCTTATCACCTCTCGTTCAACATAGCTGTGTTAAAAGCAATCAACCCAGTTTATGGTGCAGACTTGCTTATAAAATACCCTGGAGGGTTCTGGATTCTGGGAGCGATTTTTTTGTGTACTACCGGAGCTGAAGCGATGTACTCAGATCTTGGACACTGCGGAAAATCAAATATTCGATTAGGTTGGGGATTTGTAAAGATCTGTCTGCTACTTAGCTATTTTGGGCAAGGCGCCTGGCTACTTTCATCATTTGAAGGAAAACCATTGGGTGAAACGATTCCTTTCTTTTCAATGATTCCTGATTGGATCCTAATCTTTGGCGTGGTTATCGCCACGATGGCGACAGTAATTGCCAGCCAAGCATTGATCTCGGGTACTTTTACGCTAGTAAACGAGGCAATGAAGTTGAAACTTTGGCCCGCCACGCGCGTCCGCTATCCAAGCCAAATGAAAGGACAAATCTACATTCCGGCAATAAATTGGATTTTGATGTTTGGATGTATCCTCGTGGTTATTTTTTTTAAGAAATCCGATGACATGCAAGCAGCCTATGGCTTGGCTATCACTGTAAATATGCTAATGACTTCCGCGTTATTAGTTTATTACTTTGCGACTGTCAAAAAATCAACCATTAGATCTTCAGGGCTAGCCATTGTTTTCTTTAGCATTGAGGGTGCCTTCTTAGTATCTAATCTCAGTAAATTCTCGCATGGAGGATGGTTTTCTGCAGCAATCGCATTGGTTTTCTTTTTGATGATGTTCATCCTGCTGCGAGCTCGGGAACTGAGAGACCGCCATACTGAATTTGTTGACTTGAAACATTATGTACCCATGATTCAAGATCTTCAGGCCGATGCATCGATTCCAAGAGAGGCTACCAATCTAGTGTATATGGCAGTTGCGGATAGCAAGCGATATATTGACTCCAATATCATTTACTCCATTTTTAAAAAACGGCCAAAGAAAGCAGATGTATATTGGTTTGTACATGTGGACACAGTGGACAGCCCTTATTCTTCTAAGTATTCCGTTGATACAATCGTTCCGAAAAAATGCTTTTTTGTTCGCATCAAACTTGGGTTTAAGGCGGATCACAGAGTGAATTTACTGTTTGCAAAAATCCTGCACGATATGGCCGAAAATGCGGAGATCGACTTGGTGAGTCATTACGATTCACTGCGAAAACACAGTATGCCTGCCGACTTTAAATTTGTGATGCTGCACTCTCTGGCATCGGTAGACAGCGAAATTTCATCGTTTGACAACGTGATCATTCAAGGCTACCGCTTCATCAAAAGACACAGTCTTTCAACGGAAGAAATGTATGGTCTTGAGTTAGCCAATGTAGAAGTCGAGACCGTACCTATAATGGTTGGGCCGGCCGCAAAGGTGCGGATCAAGCGCGAAAAAGAAGAGTTGGAAAGAGAAAAAGAGTTGAAGTATCACGGTCACATCAACTGACCGATTACGGACGCATCCGTTCGTATTTGATCTCTATACATTCTGAAAAAGGGCGTTTCCATATAATTTTGACGTAAAAATCATTGGCACTGAATTGGAAACAGGTTGCGCATATCTGTTCAAACTATGCTCCGCAACTATTTCAAAATCGCCTTTAGAAGTCTGTTAAAAAATCAGACCTATTCTATTATCAATATTGGCGGTCTCGCCATCGGGCTTGCCTCCAGCATCTTGATTTTTTTATGGGTTGCCGATGAGTATGCCTATGACAAATTTCAAGTCAACTACAACAACATTTATAAACTCTACCAAAGCCAAGAATGGAACGGCCATATTGGCACGGGAAACAGCATGCCTTACCACCTAAAGGAATCATTGCTTGAAAAGTCTGGCAAAATAGAAAGTGTAGTGATGACCAATTGGGGCGAAGGAAATTTGCTGCAGGTAGGCGAAAATAGATTAAACAAATATGGCATCAGCGCGAGTGAAGACTTCTTTAAAGTGTTCAGTTATGAGATGATCACAGGAGACCCCGCAACAGCGTTAAATGAACCTACCAAAATTGTCATTACAGAATCTACTGCTAAATCGCTATTTAAAGACAGCAACGCTCTCAATCAAACCATTAAAGTAGATAACGGTGATGAGCTCAAAGTATCTGGAATCATTAAAGACCTCCCGGAACAATCATTTTTAGAGATCGACTACATCTTGCCCTTTAGTTACTATGAAAAAACTAATTCCTGGATCAAGTATGCAAAGGACAGCTGGGACAATAATAGCTTTCAGATGTATGCACTACTAAAAAATGGAACTGCCAAAGAGGAAGTAGACCAATCAATCGTTTCGATTTTAAAGGATAATAACCCAAAAGCACCAACCGCTAAGTTATTTCTGCATCCAATGGAAAAGTGGCGTTTGCATTCCAACTTTGAAGAAGGCAAAAATACAGGCGGTCAAATTGTTTATGTCCGGCTCTTCACAGCTATTGCCCTTTTTGTTCTAGTCATTGCGTGTATCAACTTTATGAATCTGGCTACGGCACGCAGTGAAAGCCGTGCACGGGAAGTGGGCATTCGCAAAAGCATAGGCTCTCGCAGAAAAGAATTAATCTTTCAATTTTTAGGTGAATCGATTGCCATCACTGCCATCTCACTTGTTTTAGCAGTGGTACTCGTTGAATTGGCTCTTCCTAGTTACAACATACTCGTGAAGAAAACCATCGCCATCAGTTACTCAAATCCAATGATTTGGCTGACTGCGCTTGGGCTAACATTAGTTATTGGCATTCTAGCCGGGAGCTATCCTTCTTTTTACCTATCGTCTTTTGAAGCCGTAAAAGTTTTGAAAGGAAAAATCAACGTGGGCAAAGGTGCCAGCGCACCCCGACAGGTGTTAGTAGTACTTCAATTTGGATTTTCAATTTTTCTAATTGCAGGAACCATCGTTATCTACCAACAGATACAGCATGTAAAGAGCCGCGACATGGGCTATGACCGCGAAAACCTGATTCAGATTTGGATGAATGGTGAACTTCAAAACAACTTTAGCACCATCAGGCAAGAGTTGGTAAACACGGGTGCAGTTGATTACGTTTGCAAAAGTAACAGTCCTGTTACTGCGGTCTTCTCCAACAACGAAGTAAAGTGGCCTGGCATGGCCACCGACCAACGAGTGGCGTTTAGTACGATTGCGACCGAATATGACTATACCAAAACCATGGGAATCAAAATGATTGAGGGTCGTGACTTCTCTCGGGAATTTAACGACTCACTTTCGGTGATCGTTAACGAAGCTGCGATTAAAATGATGGGAATGGAAAATCCGATTGGCAAAAAAATCGAAACAAATGGTTCTCAATTGGAAATTATAGGGGTGGTACCCGACATTGTGATGGACTCGCCTTATAAACCAGTTGAGCCGATGACGCTGTTGTTCAACCCCGGATGGAGTAGTACCGTAACCGTGCGCTTGGCCAAAACAAAAGACGTCCAAGCATCGCTGGCAAAAGTACAAAGTGTGTTTAAAAAGTTGAATCCCAACTACCCATTTCAGTATCGTTTCACAGATGTTGATTTTCAAAAGAAATTTACTGACATTAATTTAATTAGTCGACTGGCCGGAATTTTTGCCGGACTAGCCATTGTCATTACTTGTTTAGGATTGTTTGGGTTGGCAGCCTTCACAGCCGAGCAGCGCACCAAGGAAGTTGGTATTCGCAAAGTGATGGGCGCCTCAGTGGCCAGTTTGGTTATGCTCATCTCAAAAGATTTTTCACGTTTGGTCATCATTGCGTTTGCCATTGCAGCACCTTTTGCCTGGTGGTTTTTAAATAGTTTTTTAGAGCAGTACGCGTATCGTATTGAAGTAGCCTGGTGGGTATTGGGTGCTGTAGGTGCCTTTGCACTGATATTAGCTTTGATGATAGTAAGCGCACAAGCCTTGAAAGCTGCCGTTACAAATCCCAGCAACAGTTTGAGAAGTGAGTAGTCGATTTTAACACCTGTCAAAACAAAAGTATGATACGCAATTATTTAAAAGTAGCTATCAGGAATCTTACCAGGAATGGCGTTTATTCTTTTATTAATATCGTAGGGCTGGCAGTGGGTTTAAGCTGCAGTATCCTTATTTCACTTTGGGTATTTGATGAGCTTTCTTACGATCGCTTTCAACCAAAATTGAATCGCCTATCACAGCTTTGGATCAACGCCACCTATGATGGTAAGGTGAATACCTTCCAATCAGTCCCCTACCCTTCTTATTTAGAGATCAGAAACGAGGACAGTCGTATTAAAAATACCACTATTGCAAATTGGGGCGGTGAAAGTTTGCTAACAGCTGGTGAGAAGCGAATGAGCAAAAAAAGCTTCTATGTAGGCGAAGAATTTTTGGAAATGTTTCAATTCCAATTGCTTTTTGGACAGGCTGATAAAGTACTGGATGATCCGAATAGTATTGTGCTTACAGTCTCCACGGCCAAAGCATTATTTGGTACGGACGATCCCATTGGGAAATTAGTAAAGGTTGACAACGCAAAGGAACTAACTGTTACTGGTATACTGGAAGATGTTCCTGCCAATTCCTCCTTTGAGTTTGATTGCTTAATGCCTCACAAACTACAGTCCGCACAAATTGACGAGAACAGCAATTGGGGTGACTATAGCTTTCAAGTATTTATTGAATTGCAACAAGGTGTTGCTCTTAAAGATGTCAATGAGAAAATTAAAGGACTGCTGGTAAAAAAAGGTCAAACGGATGTCCCACGCGAATTCTTCTTACATCCGATGGAGCGATGGAGATTGCATACTTCTTTTGAGAACGGAAAAGAGTCTGGCGGCACGATTGACTACGTCATTGGTTTCTCTGCCATCGCGATTTTTATTTTGGTGATTGCCTGTATCAATTTCATGAATTTGGCCACCGCACGGAGCGAGCGAAGAGCGCGTGAGGTGGGTGTGCGCAAAAGTATCGGGTCTCGCAGAAGAGACTTGATTGTTCAGTTTCTGGGTGAATCTATCCTTCTTACCACCATAGGGTTTGCTCTCTGTTTGGTATTGGTAGAACTATCGCTTCCGTTCTACAATAACCTTACTCAAAAGAAACTATTTTTAGACTATAGTTCGCCACTATTTTGGACAGCTTGCGTAGGCATTGTATTGCTCACCGGCATCATTAGCGGAAGCTATCCTGCAATTTATCTCTCTTCTTTTAATCCCGTAAAGGTTTTGAAAGGGAAATTACAAGTGGGAAAAAGTGCCGCTACGCCACGGCAGGTATTGGTAGTACTTCAATTTTTTTTTGCAACGCTTTTAATCGTTAGTACGCTCGTAGTATCCGAGCAAATACGCCATGTAAAAAAGCGTGATTTAGGATACAATCAAAAGAACCTGATGATGATTCCGTACTCAGACGATATTGGTAAAAACTTTAGAGTGATTCGCAATGAAGTGGTAGCCACCGGTGCTGTCAGTTCGATGACCAAATCCAATAGCCCCATCACCGATATTTATTCAAATAATTTTATGAGCTGGCCAGGTAAGCCCGAAGAAGAAAAGGTACTGTTCGCAACCATTGCCACAGAACTGGACTACACCAAAACAATGGGTATTAAAATTCTAGAAGGTCGTGATGTTACAGGAGATGCCGATACTGCATCAGTGCTTATTAATAAAGCCGCTGCAGATGTAATGAATTTAAAAGAAACGCTTGGAACAGAAGTAGTTTTCTGGGGAGATCGAAAGTGTAAAATTATCGGAGTCCTTGATAATGTTTTAATGGGTTCACCCTATAGAAAAGCATCTCCCATGTTCGTTGCCTACTTTCCAGAGTGGGCTAGTTCAGTTACGCTTCGTTTAGAAGAAACTGCTGATCTACCATCAGCCGTAAATAAAATTGAAGAGGTGTTTAAAAAGTATAATCCAGCTTATCCGTTTACATACCAGTTTGCTGATGTAGAGTTTAACAAAAAATATACAGCCATTAATCTAATCAGCAAGCTGGCAAATCTTTTTGCATTCCTGGCGATTCTTATCACAGGGTTGGGGCTTTTTGGATTAGCTGCGTTCACTGCTGAGCAACGAACAAAAGAAATTGGTATTCGCAAAGTGATGGGCGCATCGGTTCCAAGTCTGGTAACGCTGATTTCAAAAGAGTTCTCTCTGCTAGTTGCGATTTCTTTTGTTTTTGCAGTACCGTTTTCATGGTGGACACTAAGTTCTTTTTTAGAGCGCTACCCTTATCGGATTGATTTCCCATGGTGGACGGTGGTTGTTGCAGGTGGTACTGCGCTACTATTTGCTTTGGCTATCGTTAGCACCCAAGCGCTAAAGGCCGCTACAAGCAACCCAGCCTCCAGTTTACGAAGTGAATAGTAGATCATTATCTCACAATCTCGGTTCTTACCATTTTCTGTGCAAAAAAAATAAATCGTAAGATTGCAGTGCTTTAGGTAGTGTATGAATCCTATTAAACGAATTGCTCTCATCCTTACGATCATCTTTCTCATACCGGTATTATTCTTTTCGGTATATGAGATTTCATCACTCAACAAGGATGAAAAAATGATCGAAGACATTTATACAAAGCAACTGGAAGCTATTCTTTTTTCTGTTAACCAACATGCAGACAATGCGTTGGACAACTGGGTGGCGAAAGCACAACGTGGTTTTGAAAGTCGCCTCAGTGAGCAAGAAGTTCCTTCTGCTATACAGACATTGCTAAACAATGCCGCGGTTAAAATGGTCTTTTATGTTGACAGTTTAAACGATACTTCCATTCGCGAATACTCTCAAGATAGTTTGCTGATTGATTCTCTGCGTCCGCTTATAAAAGAGGCATTGCAAAAAAACAGTCAGCAAATCGATAAACTAATTGGCTACAAGAAAAGTGGGTTTCAAAAAATAGAGTTGGTTCAAAGTGATTGGCAGGGAACAAACAATGCGCGAATGTTAATTTTTATTGCCGATGGCATGGACGCTTCCTTTCGAATTGCCGGGCTTATCGTTGATCCGTCTGCCGTTATCGAAGATATTGTTGGTCCGCGTCTTCAAGTGATTGCCAAAGATCAGTTTATTCTTTCTGTCTTCTCAAAATCATTAATCAACCCTATCTACTCGACCCAACAAGGTGACACCACGCGTCTAAACTCAGAAGCATTCACGAAAGATCTTTGGATTTTCCCAGACTATTCCCTTGGTATTCGTACAAAAGGTGCATCTCTCCAGCAAATTGTAAAAGAGCGCACCAACACCAACCTTATTTTTCTTGTTGGGTTGGATATCGTACTCATCATCGCCCTCATTCTTGTTTTTAGAAATGTAAAAAAAGAAGTTCAGCTGGCGCAAAATAAATCTGACTTCGTTTCCAATGTTTCGCACGAAATTCGTACCCCGCTGGCATTAATCAGTATGTTTGCAGAAACCCTCGAAATGGGTCGAGCAAAGACAGAGGATAAAAAACAGGAGTACTATTCAATTATCACAAAAGAAACACAACGCCTTTCAGGTATCGTCAATAAAATATTGAATTTTAGTCAAACCGAAGCGGGAAAGAAGAAGCTACATATTGAATCTATTGAACTCACTAAAGAGATTCAGACAATTCTTAAAACGTATGATTTCCATCTAAAAAATAAAGGATTCGAATACCATTTTGAACCAGGAGAGACCCTTTTGGTCAAAGCCGACAAAGAAGCAATTACAGAAATGATCATTAACCTAATTGATAATGCTATCAAATACAGCAGTGCTCAAAAGAAGATTGAGATCATTGTCGGCCATGATGTTAACTATGGATGGGTGGCTGTCAAAGACTTTGGATTGGGAATTGCCAAAGCGGATCAGAAACATATATTCGATAAATTCTATCGTGTTTCAAGCGGCAACTTGGCCAAAAGCCAAGGCACAGGACTTGGGCTATCCATTGTCAAACAA
>JABFSY010000034.1 GCA_013140395.1 Cyclobacteriaceae bacterium | reverse complement strand
TTGACTTTTCTACGGATAAACACTCTCCCAAGATACCCCGAGCCACCTAATTTGAATAAAAAATCCACCTAATTTTATCCCATTCCAAGTTTTTGACCGAACTGTCAAAAAAGTGCGGAAAACAGGAGGAGTGAAGCGACAAAAAGGACTTTAACTGTTTTCATTGTGTTGTTTTTTTGTTGTTTAGTGACACAAAAGTAGACCCCTCCAGAAAACTAGAGGGGTCTGAGTTGTTCGAATACTATCGAGTGTAAGATTTTTTGATCCTTCTATCTAAAAGAAGGAGCTTTTGTGCCTTCAAAGTTTAAAAAACGCAGAAAAAGCCCTTTTTAACGAATGTATCTGTAGTCAAAATTGGGCTTAACTTGTAATAGAACCTCATAAATCAGATTAATTACGTTCTCCACATCATCTTTATGGACGGTCTCCACGGTGGTGTGCATATACTTAAGAGGGAGCGAAATAAGGGCCGAGGCCACTCCTTCGGCAGAATACGCAAATGAATCGGTGTCAGTACCGGTAGATCTGGATACTGCCTGGCGCTGGAAGGCAATCTTCTTCTTCTCAGCAGTTTGCGTGATCATTTTAAGAACGTTGTTTTGAACGGCAGGGCCGATACACACAACGGGACCCAAACCACACTTTAAATTGCCGCTCTCCTTCTTGTTATACATGGGCGACTGGGTATCGTGGGTCACATCCGTACAAATGGCCAAATCAGGCTTTATTTTGCGCGAAATCATTTCAGCACCTCGCAATCCGATTTCTTCCTGAACGGCATTGACCACATAAAGCCCAAAAGGCAGTTTCTTCTTGTTTTCGCTGAGCCTGCGCGTCACCTCTGCAATCATAAAGCCACCCATACGATTGTCCAGAGCACGGCCAACCAGGTAATTCTTATTGAGCTCCATTAAGTCCGCTTCAAAAGTGATGACAGTGCCCACATGAATGCCCATTGACTCCACCTCCTTTTTATTGGCAGCACCACAGTCGATGAATATATTCTTCAAACTGGGGGCTTCTTCCTTTCCTGCGTCACGAACGTGGATGGCCGGCCAGCCGAACACACCTTTCACAATTCCTTTTTCAGTATGAATATTCACCCTCATACTGGGCGCTATCTGATGATCTGAACCGCCATTTCTACGGACGTAGATATAACCATCATCGGTAATATAATTAACGAACCAGCTGATCTCATCTGCGTGGGCCTCGATCACTACTTTATAAGAAGCTTTTGGGTTGATGATTCCCACAGCCGTACCGTAGACATCAATCATGTAGTCATTGGTATAGGGCTTAATATAATTGAGCCAAATCTGTTGACCAGAAGACTCAAAGCCTGTGGGTGATGCGTTATTTAGATACTCGTAAAGGAATTGTTTACTTTTTTTGTCCATTGTGAAGGTTTTACATTCAAATTTATCCTAATTTTTTACATCCTGCCGCTCCAATCCCCGTCTACCACTTACAACGGAATATTCCCGTGTTTCTTCTTTGGCAGTACAGATACTTTGTTCTCTAACATCTGGAATGACCTAATTAATTTTTCTCTGGTTTGGTCAGGGAAGATGACTTCATCTATATAACCCCGATGCGCAGCACGGTAAGGAGTGGCAAACTTATTCGTGTACTCATCTACCTTTTCTGCAAGCTTGGCTTTCGGATCTGCAGCTTCGGAAATCTCCTTTTTAAATATAATTTCTGCAGCACCCTGTGCTCCCATCACAGCAATTTCGGCAGTAGGCCATGCATAATTCATATCGGCCCCGATGTGCTTTGAATTCATGACGTCATAAGCTCCACCATATGCTTTACGCGTAATGACGGTGATGCGCGGAACGGTAGCTTCACTAAACGCATAGAGCAACTTAGCTCCATTCGTGATAATCGCATTCCATTCCTGATCTGTACCTGGGAGAAAACCTGGTACATCTTCCAATACCAGCAAGGGGATATTGAAACTATCACAGAACCGAACAAACCGGGCGGCCTTTACACTGGAGTCAATATCTAACACTCCGGCCAGGCAGGCAGGTTGATTACCTACTATGCCAATACTTCTTCCTGCCAATCGAGCAAAGCCAACGACAATATTCTCAGCAAAATTTTTGTGTACCTCCATAAAAGAATCCGCATCTACAATGCCGGTAATTACCTCGCGCATGTCGTAGGGCTGATTGGGATTTTCGGGAATAATAGAATTTAAAGAAGGCCTTTTTTCGTCTTTGCCTGTGTATGCTAACCGAGGAGCATCGTCTTCACAATTTTGGGGGATGTAACTGAATAGCTGCTTGATTTGGTTCAAGCATTCTACTTCATTGGCGCAGGCAAAATGGGTTACCCCACTCTTAGTGCTGTGGGTACTTGCCCCTCCTAATTCTTCAGCAGTTACTGTTTCATGCGTCACCGTCTTTACCACGTTGGGGCCAGTTACAAACATGAAAGAGGTCTTTTCCACCATGAAGATAAAATCTGTCACAGCAGGTGAATAAACGGCTCCCCCCGCGCAAGGACCCATGATAGCCGAAATCTGGGGCACTACTCCGGAGGCCATCACGTTTCGATAAAAAATATCGGCATAGCCTCCCAGCGAAACCACTCCCTCTTGTATGCGCGCGCCTCCTGAATCATTCAATCCAATTACCGGAGCTCCATTCTTCATGGCCAGCTCCATGACCTTCACTATTTTCTCCGCATAGGTTTCCGACAATGACCCGCCAAAAACTGTGAAATCCTGAGAAAAGACATAAACCAATCTTCCACCAATAGTCCCATAGCCCGTTACAACTCCGTCACCTAAATAGTGTTCCTTATCTAAACCAAAATCCTTGCAGCGATGCATCACAAACTTCCCCAACTCCTCAAATGATCCTTCGTCCAGTAAAAGCATTACTCTTTCACGCGCTGACAGCTTGCCTCGGGAATGCTGCTGCTCAATTCGTTTTACGCCACCACCCAATAAAGCCTCCTCATTTTTACGCTTGAGCTCGCTGTTTTTTTCCACCAAGGATTTATTCGCCATTTTAAGGAGGTTTTGATTTTCTGTAAACCTTCCGAAATATAGCTAATGTATATTTCGTACTCAATAATAA
>JABFSY010000019.1 GCA_013140395.1 Cyclobacteriaceae bacterium | reverse complement strand
GGCCTCATAGAGATCTTCCTTTCTAAAATCAGGCCACAGTTTTTGTGTAATATATAATTCGGTGTAGGCAATTTGCCAGAGTAAAAAATTACTAATTCTCATTTCGCCACTCGTTCTTATTAACAGCTCTGGGTCTGGAATATTTTTGGTGTCCAGAAAAGACGCAAAGAGTTGTTCGTCAATTCCATCAACTCCTACAGTCCCCTCTTTTACTTTCATTGCCAATTCGTTCACAGCTTTTAGTATCTCTCGTCTGCCACTATAATTCAACGCAATCAGTAGGGTCAGCCCCGTATTGCTTTTTGTAGACTCTCTTGCCTCTCTTAAATTTTCTCTACAATCTTTGGGCAATTGTCCTATATCTCCGATTGTCTTCAGTCTTACTTTATTCTTATGTAACCTTTCAATCTCTTTTTGTAAGGTATTAACCAGAAGCTCCATTAACGCGTCCACTTCTTCTTTGGGGCGGCCCCAATTTTCAGTACTAAACGCATATAGGGTCAAGTACTTTATTCCTATTTCCCCAGCCCCTTCAATGACCTGCCTTACTGCTTCAATCGCATTGCGATGCCCGAAAATCCTGGCCGCACCCTTGTTTTTTGCCCACCTTCCATTCCCGTCCATGATAACGGCCACATGCTCAGGCAAATTATGGGTGTCAATATGTTCTTTAAATGAAGCCACAGGGGTGCAAAAGTAGCCTTTTTTTCAAACATTAAACCATCAAAACACACCCCTGATGAGGATGCCTGTAATCTTGAAAAAGTTTAACGGTAGGGGTTAGTGGCGCAGGGAATGTCGTAAAAAGTGTAGGTTAAGGTGATTCCAGTAAAAAAATAGTTGTCGTTATCGTTAGGATTGCCATACTGAAAAGTCTTGAAAGAGGGATTTCCGCCAGAAATGTTGTCTAAATAGTCAAAGAAGGTCTTGCGAACGCCAAATTCGAATGAAATATAATAGCGGGGGTTCAAAACATACTTCATCCCCCCACCAAAGGGGATCGAAAGTTGAATATTGCTGTACTCGGCATTTTTATTGGGCGTTCCTGAAATCCCAAATAGGCCGACCCCGGCAAACAGGTAAGGCGTGAATCGTAGCCTCCTTTTGTCATCCCGCCAGTCTAGAAAATGATATTCAAAAGCGCCTGATAACTCCAATAGAAACAAGTCAAATGAAGCCGCTCGCTTAAGTGCGAATGGATCTGAAGTGTTACCCTTATCGCTGGCTGCCAATTGCCCACCTGTCAATGATGTTCTAAAACTGATGACCCGACTAATATTTGATCGATAGAAAAGTGTAACAGCCGGTTTTGAAGTAGCTAGATCAAAGGTGCTAACCAGATCGCCTGTGTAATTGAAAATACCTAAACCCCCACCAATTTCTGTCCGCTGCGAAATCTGACCCACAACACTGGTCACTAGAAAACTGGCGCATAAAAACAAAAAACTCGCGACAAATCCGCGAACCATTATCTAAACTTAGCTTTGTGGAAAGTTGCTCCTAAGATATAAGTAAGCCGAATAGACGTCACCATGTAAATGTCATTTTCTTTGGGGCTTCCTCGCTGATCGTCTGCTTTACCGAAACCAGCCTGAACGTTAACCCCAGCCAATTCAGATGGAATTGATAAACCCGGTGTAGGGTATCCTGCTAATTCATTGGTTCTGTATGCCATGGCCTGACCTAGAGTACTTAACGTATTCAAATCAACAAAATTGCCACTGACGTCATCTAAATAATCAGTGAACGTGTACCTGAATCCAATATCTGCCCAAAGATCAAATACCTCATTGATTCTAAATCGTGCTCCTGCACCAAATGGCACCGCAAATTGAATCAAACTGTAAGAGTTGCCTTCTGTCTTAAGTGGTTGTAGGTCCACCCATTGACCTGCCTCAGCCAACGCATTTCCTCTCAAATCATTTGTTGGCGCCTGTGCTTGTGGGTTGTGATAAAAAGCAGCAATACCTATGTAGGCATATGGTGTCCAGCCAACTCGACTAATGTAAGTCGCTTGGTTCTCAAACAAATCAAAATAAGCAACCGTGGAGAGTTCATGCATCCTGTTCCGAAATGAGAGATTTCGTCTATTTCTGAAAATGCCATTGTCTAAGTCACCCGCATCAGCCGATTCACTATCTGACCCTTTCAATGAGGCATATAGATATTGAACCTGCAACGTATAGCGAGGTCCAAAACGATGGAATAGAGAAAGACCAAAACTAGGTGCCGTAAAAGAAATGTCCGTGCTAAACGAGCTTGGCGTGGGTGCCAAATCACCAAAATAATTTAGAGCATTTACTGAGAAACCTACCCCGGTATAAACATTCTTCTTGCCAAAACCACCTTTTTTGCCACGATACTTTGAAATTGCTTTATTATTTTTTTTGATTAATTTCCTGTTAAGCTGCGCAAAAGAATCGGAGGAAAACCCCACCAAAAACAGAACACTCACAAGCGCAAAACATAACTTTCTCATAACGAGGGTGATTAGGCCAATTGCAAAGTTAAAAAATTAAGTTAATCAACAAGCCGTTTTATGTCTGTTCATCAGAAAAGGTAATCTGGGTTTCTGCCTAGTTTCGAACATCAATTCCCCAATTTAGCTTTTGTCTCAACGTATTGAAATAGTTTTGGCTACTTAACCGTACCAATTGAACTCTGAACTTTTCCTTTCTTATCTTCAATTTGACTGACTCATCAACGGTTTCAAATCGCGAATCCAGCGAAACAAGGTACTTTTTGCTCCTTCCTTCTATATGAAAAGACAATTCCGCATCATCCGCTAACACTATCGGTCTGGTCCCTAAGTTATGAGGGCTAACGGCCGTTATGACGAAGCTCTCTGATTTTGGATGTACAAGTGGGCCTCCGCAACTCAACGAATATCCAGTTGACCCCGTGGGTGTAGATACGATAATTCCATCAGACCAATATGAATTCAACAACTCACCATCTACATGCACGTGCACGGTAATCATTGACGAAGTGTCCTTTTTCATGATGGTAAAGTCATTTAACGCGAAATTAAGACTTCCAAATAACTTAGGCGTGGAAACTAATCGCAGCAGTGACCGGCTGTCAATCGTGAAATTACT
>JABFSY010000230.1 GCA_013140395.1 Cyclobacteriaceae bacterium | reverse complement strand
CATCCATCGTGGCTTGTGTGTCGGCTTCCGCAGAGTGAGCACTATCAAGTGCTTTTCCGCAATAGAATTGTACAGCTGCGGAAAGCGTCCTTTTTTCCATCATATGGAAAATACGTTGTGCGTCAATAATTTTCTTGCGGCTGTAGTCGAAGTCCAATTCAGCTCTCAGGAATTCTTCCACCAACATGGGCATATCAAATTTCAAGATATTAAACCCCGCCAGGTCGGCACCCTCAAGAAACTTAATGTATTCTTTTGCCACTTCTTTAAAAGTAGGTTTGGCGGCTACATCTTGATTGGTAATACCATGAATAGCCGTGGATTCGGCACTAATGGGTATCGTTGGATTAATTAAATTGCTTTTGCGAATGGTCTCTCCATTGGGCATCAGCTTAATCATTGCTATTTCGATGATGCGGTCTTGGGAAACGTTTATTCCTGTCGTCTCCAGATCAAAAAAGCACAGAGGTATTTTTAAATTTAGTTTCATTTTTTCTGGTCTATGAGGGCGTTAACTAATGGGTTGCCTTCACGCGCATAGGCATATAATTGCTATTCGAGTGTTGATGCAGCTTTGTAAAATTGACTGGACGATACCCCAATTTTTCGAACTAGTTCTTTGGCTGCTGCCAGTAATACAAGATCCGTGGCTGCACTTAGTTTAATTGGAAATTTCTCATCGGTGCTACTGACTAAAAATATCTTCCCATCCTTTACTTTGTGAGGAATAGTCTTATAGGGTAGGGTCTGCACGTCAGCTCTTTCTTTGGTCGCCAGTGTTTTGATTGCCGTCTCTTTCTCAGGGTAAATAATCATTCCACTTTTTGATGTTGAGTCAAAGAGCTCTCCCAATTTGGCGAGTTCAGTTTCACTAGGGGAAACTAACACTACATGATGTTTGTAAATGAGTGCTTCATTAGAAACCGTTGATTCGATAATGGTGACAGGTGCTGCCGCCATCTGAGTGAGCTTGCCATCTGCGAAATGATTGTAGGGGCGATGATTTGCTTCCAGAATGCCGGTGATAAACTTCACAATACGAGACCTTTGATTTCCAGTTACCAAAATTCTTTGTTGGTCGATGTTTTGCGGATAGAAGGCAGCAGGAGTAAGCTCCATATGAGAATTAAACCCTAAAGTAAAAGAAAATGTAGCGAATCAAAAAATGGACGGAAAATGAATAAAGTCAAGGCGCCCTTCTTGAGGTCTCAAGTCGGCCCATTTTTCAATCTCAAATTGAAAGGCGGCTATCGTGCAAGGAGAGAAACTTTCAATGTTCGATTTAGTAAGAATTTTTGCAAACGCGCTGATGGTTGGGTTGTGACCGACTAGCGCGATGCATTTTTTGTTGGTTGGTGCGTTTAATACAATAGCCAGCAGATCATTTTCAGTGGCATGATAGATGGATGGGTTGATGACTACTTCAGGGGGTACAATAGACATCGTGCTTGCTATTAATTGTGCAGTTGTCTGCGTGCGAATGGCTGCGCTGCAAAGCAACCAGTCAAAGGTCACGCCTTTATTTTTTAGATAAGCTCCCGCCATCTTGGCATCCTGTTTCCCCGTTGATGTTAACACCCGTTGCAGATCGGTCTGCATGGGTTCTTTATGTGCTGCCTCCGCGTGGCGAATGAGGTAAATAGTGCGTGTCATGTTTGCCAAAGTGAGACCTTTTGAAAAAACCGGAACGTCTTTATTTTGAACTTCTTAAGTTTTGTGCAAGATAATGTTAATCAGATGGATGAGTGTGAAACAAACTTGGGTTTTTAAGAATTTTGAAACGTGTCGAGAGGTCCTTCTTGTTGTCGAAAACTTGTGGTTATGAAATTTTACTGATATTTGGGGCTCTTAAAGGAAAAAAGGAATGTCGAAGAATCTGGTAATTGTTGAGTCTCCTTCTAAAATAAAAAAGATAGAAAGCTTTTTAGGCAAAGATTATAAAGTGGCTTCAAGTATGGGCCATATTCGTGATTTGCAAAAGGGAAACGGAGCAATTGATGTCAAAAATAATTTTGAACCTACATATGAGGTGTCTGTTGATAAGAAGGACATTATCAAGAACTTAAAGGGATTAGCTAAAGCGGCAGATGTTGTTTACTTAGCCACTGATGAGGACCGTGAAGGAGAGGCTATTTCCTGGCACTTAAAAGAAGTATTAGACCTGAGTGACAAAAAAACAAGACGTATTGTATTTACAGAGATAACTAAGAACGCGATCTTAAACGCGATCAAAACACCACGTGGTATTGATATTAACCTAGTCAATGCGCAACAAGCTCGTAGAGTACTGGATCGTTTGGTTGGTTTTGAGCTATCACCGATTCTTTGGAAGAAAATAAGGACCGGCCTGTCAGCTGGCCGTGTTCAGTCAGTGGCCGTACGTTTGGTTGTTGAGCGTGAACGCGAGATTGAAAAGTTTGAGTCCAAGTCTTCGTTTCGCATCAATGCCATTTTTGATTTAGGAAAAGGAAAACAATTGATAGCGGAGCTTTCTGAAAAGTTCACTGACGAGAAAAAGGCGCTGGAGTTTTTGGAAACCTGTAAGGGGGCAAAGTTCTCCATAGGTGATCTGCAAAAGAAACCTGCGAAGAAATCACCAGCACCTCCGTTCACTACTTCTACTATGCAGCAAGAGGCTGGTAGAAAACTAGGATTTTCAGTAGCCCAGACAATGCTGGTAGCTCAGAAGTTATATGAATCGGGAAACATCTCCTATATGAGAACTGACTCGGTTAATTTGTCTAATGAAGCTGTAGAAGGTGCGACCAAGCAGATTAAGAGTGCTTATGGTAAAGAGTTTATTCAGCTTAGAAAATACAAAAGCAAATCAGACAACGCGCAAGAAGCTCACGAAGCCATTCGACCAACAGACTTTGCTTTGTTAGATCCAGGAATGGATCGAAATGCGAAAAGGTTGTATGAATTGATTTGGAAAAGAGCAATCGCATCCCAAATGGCGGATGCCGAATTGGAGCGGACTACGGCTTCCATACAAATCTCTACGAGCGATAAAAAGCTTACGGCTTCGGGCGAAGTAGTAAAGTTCGAAGGATTCCTGAAAGTATACATGGAGTCAAAGGATGACGATCAGGAAGAAGATGAAGAGAGTAGCAAGGTGTTGCCGCCATTGAAGGTAGGGCAAGCACTAGATTTAAAAGAGTTGAACGCCACACAGACGTTCACCCGTCATCCGGCTCGCTACACGGAACCTAGTTTAGTAAAACAATTGGATGAACTTGGAATCGGGCGCCCTTCTACTTACGCCCCAACGATCTCCACCGTTCAAAAACGAGGATATGTTGTTAAGGAAGCTAGAGAGGGGGTTGAAAGGAAGTACAGAACCCTTCAGTTGGCTTCCGGGAAAATTACTTCTAAAACAGAATCCGAAATAACAGGAGCGGAAAGCAATAAGCTTTTCCCCACAAATATTGCAATGATCGTAAACGACTTTTTAGTCGAACACTTTCCGGATATTACTAATTACTCATTCACTGCTCAGATCGAACAAGAGTTTGATGAGATTGCCAACGGCAACTTGAAGTGGCAAAAAATGATTAAGCAGTTTTATACGCCTTTTCATAAAACAGTTTCTAAAACAGAATTGGTAGAACGATCATCCGTTCAAAATAGAAGTAAAGAGTTGGGAGTAGATCCAAAGAGCGGCAAAAACGTGTATGTAAAACTTGGAAAATTTGGCGCTTACATTCAAGTTGGAGAGAACCCTGATGATGATGGGGGAGAAAAGCCAAAGTTTGCCAGCTTACGTCCGGGACAGTTTATCGAGAATGTAACATTAGCAGATGCATTGGAATTGATCAAGATGCCCCGCAGCCTGGGTGATTTTGAAGAGAAGCCAGTAGTAGCCAATATCGGGCGCTTTGGACCCTATGTATTGCACGACAAGAAATTTGTATCCATTCCAAAAGGAGAGGACCCCTATACCATCTCTCCCGAACGAGCCATTGAGCTGATTGAAGCAAAGAGAGTGACAGATGCCAACAGAACGATAAAGTTGTTTGACACAAATCCAGACATTCAAATTCTCAATGGGCGCTTTGGTCCCTACATCAAGGCAGGAAAGAAAAATGTAAAAATACCAAAGGGAAAAGAGCCTTCCGAGTTGACTTTAGAAGAGTGTGTTACTCTTGCCGAAAATGCACCCGAAAAGAAAGGGCGATTCTTTAAAAAGAAGAAAGCCTAGTTTTTTTTGTATAGCAAGACTTACTACTTGTACCACTCAGAAATGTCTTCGAGTGATTTTCTTTTTAGTTTAGGCACAAACGTCTCTTCTGTTGGATAACCAACAGGTATCAATAAAAATGGCCTTTCATTTTCGGGTCTGTTTAAAATTTTGCTAAGGAAATTCATTGGACTAGGCGTATGCGTTAGTGCGACCAAGCCGGCTTTATGAATGGCTGCTAATAGAAATCCGCAAGCGATACCAACAGATTCATTTACATAGTAGTTATTCCTCTTTTTGCCATCGGGCGTAATGTCGTACGCTTTTTTGAAGACAATAATTAAGTAGGGAGCAATTTCCAGAAATGGCTTTTGCCAATCGGTTTGCAGTGGGCGCAAGTCATTGATCCACTCATCGCTCATTCTGCTTGCATAGCTTTCTTGTTCCTCTTTCTCAGCCTCAATTCTGATCTTCCTTTTGATTTCAGGATTGGACACCACACAAAATGTCCAGGGCTGCTTATGAGCACCTGAAGGGGCCGTGGAAGCAGCTAAAAGAATATTTTCAATGACTTCCTTAGGAATTACTTTGTCAGAAAAATCTCTGACGGTTCTCCGTTCGTTCATCCAGCGGTAGAACTGCTGACTTAACTCAATCATTTTTGCAGGTGGGTAAATCTCTCGCTGATGAGAGATGAACGGGTAGCCATCAACCATTTTTTCATGTTCCATCATGACCCTTTTGTTTATGACAAATAACAGGATACCACTTGATAAAAAATGTAATCGTTAGGACAATTGCTTGTGACTTAGTTTATCCCCCAATTCATTTTTCATGACGCTGACGAAGTACTTTTACTACCTCTTGAAGTGACGTGTCTTTTGCTGTTAACAGCACCAGGTAGTGGTACATCAAGTCGGCCGCTTCACCAAGAAATAGCTCTTTATTGTTATCCTTTGCCTCGATCACCAATTCCACTGATTCTTCGCCCACTTTTTGGGCTACTTTGTTTATCCCTGAATTGAGCAATTGGTTTGTATATGAATTCTCTTTGGGGTTCTTTTTTCGTTCCTTGATAATGGCCTCTAAAAATTCCACTCCTATGGTCTCGTTCTTTTCATTGAAGCACGTATCTGCACCCGTATGGCAGGAAGGCCCCTTGGGAGTTACTTTCAATAGCAGGGTGTCTTGGTCACAATCGATGATGACCTCATTCAAAAAGAGATAATTACCTGATGTTTCGCCCTTCGTCCATAGGCGCTGTTTAGTGCGGCTAAAGAAAGTAAGTTTTTTCTCTGAAAGTGTTTTATTCAAAGCCTCTTCATTCATGTAGCCAAGCATTAGTACTTTTAAAGTAGTGCCATCCTGAACAATACATGGAATCAACCCATTTGTCTTCTTGAAATCTAATTTGGTTACATCGATCATAATGTCAAATGCGTGAGGGCACCCCGTTATTTTTTAAATAGTTCTTTAAGTCAGGTATTTTAATTTCCCCAAAGTGAAAAAGAGTTGCTGCCAGCGCAGCATCAGCTTTCCCAACAACAAATGCCTCTAAAAAATCTTCCTTCCTTCCTGCGCCTCCGGAGGCGATCACTGGAATTCTTAAAAGCTCACTTAGTTTAGTAAGAGGATCGATTGCGAAACCGGATTTCGTTCCATCATGATCCATACTGGTGAAAAGTATTTCGCCTGCTCCACGATCTTGCCCTTCCTTAGACCAGGAGAATAACTTTTTTTCCGTGGGCTGAGAACCTCCATGTGTATGCACAGTCCATTGATTGCCCATTTTCCTTGCATCGATAGCTAGAACCACAAACTGTGAACCAAAAGCTTTTGCTAATTGGTCAATGAGTATTGGATTTTTTACCGCTGCTGAGTTAATACTTACTTTATCAGCACCAGCCTCTAAAAGTGGCTCCACATCCGCGATTGAGCTGATTCCACCACCAACCGTAAATGGAATATTTACATGTGCCGCAATTTCTTTAACTAGGTGGGCCAATGTTTTTCGTTTTTCATTGGTCGCTGATATGTCAAGAAAGACTAGTTCATCGGCTCCTTGTTCTGCATAGGCTGCTCCCAGTTCAACAGGATCTCCCGCATCGCGTATATTGATAAAATTAATACCCTTTACGGTACGGCCATCTTTGATGTCTAAGCAAGGTATAATTCGTTTGGTTAGCACAGTGCTGTATCTCTAAGGTATTCTACTGAATTTCCTTTAGTTCTTCGAGTTTGATTTTGCCCTCGTAAATAGCTTTGCCGACAATGGCACCATAAACATTAATGTACTTTAACTCCTTTAAATCATCAATAGAACTTACTCCACCACTGGCAATGACCTTTATTTTTGGAAATTGTTTTTTTAGCTTTTTATACAACCCAAAATTGGGTCCGGTAAGCATACCATCGGTAGCGATGTCAGTCACACAAAGATACTCAAGGCCGTGCACCTCAAATTTGCTGACTAAATCAAATAATCTAAAGTCTGTCGATTCTAACCAGCCGTTAATAGAAACATTCTCGCCCTTCACATCGGCACTCAGTATAAAATTCTCCGCGCCATACTTTTTTAGCCAAGCAATAAACTTCTCAGGTTCCTTTACAGCAAGGCTTCCAACGTTAATTTGACTGATTCCTAGATCCAAAAGATTTTGTACTTCCTCGTCTGTTTTTACGCCCCCTCCAAAATCTACGTGAAGAGCAGTGTCTTCTTGTATATCCCGGATAACTTTCCAATTGACAACTTCGCCTTTTTTTGCACCGTCCAAGTCTACCAAGTGAAGATATTCCAGATCGGCATCCTCAAATTCTTTCGCCACTTCAACGGGGTCTTCTCGGTAGACTTTCATTTTGCCGTAGTCACCTTGCGACAGCCGAACACACTTGCCGTTTATAATATCGATAGCAGGAATTATTCTCATTATAGGCTAGTGTATTGAAAGATGATTATTCAAGACTAAGGAAACTTGTAAGTATTTTTTCTCCGACTTTGGCCGATTTTTCGGGATGAAATTGCACGGCAAAAAACTTATTTTTTCGCATCGCTGAACTAAAGGGTTGCACGTAGTTGGTTATCGCTGAAGTGTGTTGATTGACTGGTACATAATAACTGTGTACAAAGTAAACAAATTGATCATCAACATCTGCCGGGAGACAACCTTTTGTGAGGGCGAGTGAATTCCAGCCCATGTGCGGAACTTTTTCGTTGTGAGCGGGCTGAAAGAGAGTAACGGTTTCATCAAAAATTCCTAAACAGGGCGTGTTGTTTTCATCGGAATGTTTGCACATTAATTGCATGCCGAGGCAAATGCCTAGTACAGGTTGGGTGAGGCTGCGAATAACTCTATCCAATTGGGTGTCTTTGAGGTACTTCATTGTATTACTCGCTTCGCCCACCCCCGGAAAAATCACTTTGTCAGCTGACTTGAGTTCCTCAGGATTGTCGGTAATTGAAAAATCAACGGCTAAGCGCTCTAGTGCGAATGCTACTGAGCGGATGTTACCGGCATTATATTTTATGACAGCTACTTTCATAAGGTTCCTTTCGTGCTGGGCAACTGATCATTGAACGGATCCTTTCTTACAGACATCTTTATGGCCTTGGCAACGCTTTTAAAGATAGCTTCAATTTTGTGGTGCTCATTGGTGCCTTCTGCTTTGATATTTAAATTGGATTTTGACGCATCCGAGAAAGATTTAAAGAAGTGGAGGAACATTTCGGTCGGCATCTCGCCAATTTTCTCACGTTTAAATTCGGCTTCCCAAACTAGCCAAGGCCTCCCACCGAAGTCAATAGCCGCTTGTGCCAAACAATCATCCATAGGCAGGCAAAACCCGTAGCGCTCTATACCTCTTTTGTCCCCCAACGCTTTCAAGAACGTTTCGCCCAAAGCTAAAGCAGTATCTTCGATGGTGTGGTGTTCGTCTATATGCAAATCTCCCTTGACTTCAATGTTCATATCAATCAATCCATGTCTTGAAACCTGTTCGAGCATATGATCAAAGAACCCAAGTCCGGTATTGATGGTAGATTTCCCAGTACCATCAAGATTGATTGTTATTTTGATGTCTGTCTCTTTTGTTTTGCGATGGACAGATCCAATGCGTTTTGGAAGTACTGCTTTATAAATCTCCTGCCAATTATTGGTTGTCAGAATGCAAGTTTCAGACAGCTCTGAAGGGATAGTCAACTCGCCTAATTCGGTTTGTCTTAACAGAATTCCTTTGCATCCAAGGTTTTTTGCCTGCTGCATGTCTGTGATTCGATCACCGATTACAATTGAGTTGGTTAGGTCGTATTCGCTAGTGAAAAAGTGCGAGAGCATTCCAATGCCCGGTTTGCGAGTTGGTTTGTTTTCGTTTGGCATTGATCGGTCAATATGTATGTTTGAGAATCGAATGCCTTCGCCTTCTAACGCTTTTATCAACTTATTTTGTACTGGCCAAAATGTTTCCTCCGGAAAAATGGAGGTTCCCATTCCGTCCTGATTGGTAACCATCACTAATTCATAGTCAGTTTCGGAAGCAATTTTTCCGAGCCAGGTAAACACACCAGGTATAAATTCTAACTTTTCCAGGCTGTCGATTTGCGGATCGGTGGGCGATTCATAAATCAACACTCCGTCACGATCGATGAACAAGACTTTTTTCATGTGTTAATAATATTTTTTTGGTTATCACATGCCTGCCCCGCCTCAAGCGGGGGAATGGCTGAGATTATCATACCGTTGGGCATATGGTTTGTTAATCGCCATTTCATAAGTTCGACAGTTCTGAAATTAGTATTTTGTTTTCTTCTGGTGTGCCGATGGTTATCCGCAAGCAATCGCCACACAAAAGTACATTGGAACGATCACGCACCACTATTCCTTTGGTGATAAGTGATTGATAGACACTCTTAGCGTTTGCAATTTTAATCAGTATAAAATTGGCCTGTGAAGGATATACAATTTGGACAGCTGGAATTTTCACAAGTTCATTTTCAACGAACTCTCTGGCATCAATGATTTCCGCTACCCATTTGTTCTTTTGTTCAATTTCTTCAAGGCTCTTTAATACAATTTGTTGAGTGATGCCATTGATGTTGTAGGGAGGTTTTATTTTATTCAACACGGCTACAATTTCTTTGCTGGCAAAACACATACCCAAGCGTAAACTGGCAAGACCCCACGCCTTAGATAAGGTTTGAAGAATAACCAAGTTAGGAAAACTGTTGAGAATGGGAACAAAGCCGTCATAGTTAGTGAAATCAATGTAGGCTTCATCAACAATTACAATTCCAGGAAATTCTATTAGGAGCATTTGGACCTTATCAAAGTCCAGTAAATTGCCGGAGGGGTTATTGGGACTGCACAGAAACAGAAGCTTCGTATGAACATCCCACGTTTTTTTCGTTAAGTCAACATCGATATCGAAGTCATGTGTGAGGGGAATTGTTTTAATAGTCACCGCATTTACCTCAGCACTCACTGTGTACATCCCATAAGTAGGTTGGGGTATCAGCACATTATCTCGACCCGGTTCGCAAAAGGCTCGAATTAATAAGTCGATGGGTTCATCGCTCCCGTTCCCTAAAAAAATTTGATTGGTTTCAACACCTTTGATTTCACCAATCTTCTTTTTTAGTTTTTTTTGATGAGGATCAGGGTATCGATTGTACTCAGTAGGAAATGGGTTTTCGTTGGCATCTAGAAACACGGAAGCGTCACCTTTAAAATCATCCCGCGCTGATGAATAAGGTTTCAACTGCTTTACATTGTCCCTTATCAATTTATCTAAATCAAATTTCATTTCTCTTTAATTGGCCATTAATAATTCAAAACTCAACATTTGAAAATTTGTCACTGATTTCTTCTCACCCTTACAGCCTCCGCATGTGCTTTTAATTGTTCGGCCTCTGCCATTTCCTCTACCACCGGACCAAGTGTGTCCAACCCTTCTTTTGTCAGTTTCTGAATGGTGATGTATTTCATAAAACTGTCTAAAGAAACACCACTGTAAGCTTTGGCATACCCGTTCGTTGGTAACGTATGGTTCGTTCCCGAGGCATAGTCACCGACAGATTCGGGGGAATACGGTCCGAGAAAAATAGAGCCGGCATTGATAATTTTCTCGGCTATTGAATCGCAATCTGTTGTATTAATAATTAAATGCTCAGGAGCATACTCATTCACATAATCAACGAGTGCAGACAATGACGTAAAAACGACCGCCAAACTGTTTTTAAGAGCTTGTTGGGCCGTCTCCATTCGAGGCAGTTTGGTTAGCTGTTTTGCCAACTCTTTTTGTGTGGCCTCTACAATGGCATCGCTTAGAGTAACTAATACAACCTGGCTATCGGCACCATGTTCGGCTTGTGATAGCAAGTCAGCAGCTATAAAAGATGGGTTGGCGGATTCATCAGCAATGACTAATACTTCAGAAGGACCTGCGGGCATATCTATGGCAGTGCCTTCCTGGTTAATCAATTGCTTTGCCTTTGTTACAAATTGATTACCCGGTCCAAAAATCTTGTTGACGGCTGGTATCGTTGAGGTGCCGTAGGCCATCGCTGCGATAGCCTGTGCTCCACCCACTTTGAAAATTTTTTTGACACTCGTAATGGACGCAGCAAAGAGAATCGCTGAATTGATCTTTCCGTCTTTATCAGGAGGCGTACAAAGAATTACTTCCTCACATCCTGCCAGTTTTGCGGGGATAGCCAACATC
>JABFSY010000189.1 GCA_013140395.1 Cyclobacteriaceae bacterium | reverse complement strand
AGGCTGAGATTGTGGCAGAGGCCGGTAAGCCAGGAACAGTTACCATTGCTACATACATGGCAGGCCGTGGTACCGACATTAAGCTCACACCGGAGTCTCGTACCGCAGGCGGTCTTGCTATCATTGGTACCGAGCGGCATGAATCACGTAGGGTGGACCGGCAGTTAAGAGGCCGGTCCGGTCGTCAAGGCGATCCTGGTTCGTCACAGTTTTACGTTTCGCTAGAAGACAACCTAATGCGCTTGTTCATGCCTGAACGCATTGCGCGTATTATGGATCGACTTGGCCTGAAAGAAGGGGAAGTGATTTCACATTCTATGGTCACGAGCTCGATTGAACGAGCCCAGAAGAAAGTAGAAGAAAACAACTTCGGTATTCGTAAGCGTTTGTTGGAATATGACAACGTGATGAACTCTCAACGTGAAGTTATTTATAAGAGAAGACGTAATGCTCTTTTCGGAGAACGTCTGCAACTGGATATTCTCACCATGCTTTTTGATACCTGCGATGATGTGGTAGCCAATGGTAAAGCAGCAGAGAATCTCGAGGATTTCAAAATCAATGCACTGCGAACATTAGGTGTAGACTTCGCTATAACCGCTGATGAGTTTGCGAAGTTAGACCAAGCGGTTATCAGTGAGCGATTGTATGAAGAGGCCTTAAAGCAATACACTCACAAGAACAAAATGGCTGCTGAAAAGGCGTTGCCGTTTATCAATGACATCTACCGAACACGTGGCGCCACTATTCAGGATATTTTGATTCCTTTTACAGATGGCACTAAGCAAATCGGAGTTGCTGCCAACTTGAAAAAGTGTGTGGACACAAAGAATAGCGAACTGATCAAGGCGATGGAAAAAATGATCACGCTGGCCATTATCGATCAGCAGTGGAAAGAACATTTGCGCGACATGGATGATTTAAAGCAATCCGTTCAGAATGCCGTCTATGAACAGAAAGATCCATTGTTGATCTATAAGTTCGAAGGGTTTGAAGCATTTAAACGATTTATCGCAAAAGTGAATGAAGAGACAGCCTCCTTTTTGATGAAAGGTGACATCCCTGTCCAAGATTCAGACCAGGTGCAGGAAGCCAGGGCGCAAAAGCGCCAACGGCTAAGCGAACAAAAAGAAGAATCACGTTCTTTACTTCAGGGTGGAGGCACACAGTCCCAGCAACAAAAGACGGAGGAGAAAGTAATGCCGGTTAAGTCGGAAAAGATAGCTGGGCGAAATGATAAAGTCACCGTACAATATCCTGACGGGCGTGTGCTAAAAGATGTGAAGTACAAAAAGGTCGAAGAAGATATTCAAGCGGGCAGATGTATTGTTATTGAGCAATGAAAATAGAAATCAAAAAAGAAGAAGTCAGGAGTCAGAAGTCAGAAGTTGGAATCCCACATTCTGGCTTCCACTTTCTGACTTCTATTTTCTTTTTTTTGTTAATCACCGCTTGCCAGGCGCAGCGACCCACAAAGCCCTATTATGAAGATCTCAGCTCCCTTCGGCCAAAAGTAAGTTTAGAAACGAATGGCCCAAAAGATAGTATGCGCATCAAGAGCCAGGTGCCACCAACACCTGTTCAGTATGCTGTCAACGAAAAAGTAGATGCTGTCTTAGACAGCATTGACCGGTTCAACCTCACAAGAAAATTTGTTGACGGATATACGATTCAGATATTTTCGGGGCAGAAGCGTGAAGAAGCACTCAACGCAAATAAAAAGATGTCAGAGTTGGTCCCGGAATTGAAAGCCAATGTACAGTATCAGCAACCCAAATTTAGAGTAACTGTCGGTAAGTATTTTACCCGTTTGGAAGCGCAAAAGGATTTATTTAAGCTTAAGCGGGTTTTTGGCAATGCGATCTTAGTGCCGGAGCGAATTATGATCAAATAGCTTTTCGTTTGTCTATTTTTGTTTTATGTCCCTTCTCAAAGAAATCCAACAGTACTCTTCTGCTTATGCCAATGAGGTAGTCTCTTTCAGAAGGCATTTGCACGCCCATCCTGAGCTTTCCTATCAAGAGTATAATACGGCCAAGTTTATTGCCAAGCAGCTTCTTTCTTTTGGTATACAAGCCCATGAGGGTATAGCAGGAACCGGGGTGGTAGCCATTATTGAAGGTAAAAATCCAACTAAGAAGATCATCGCGTTACGCGCGGATATTGATGCGTTACCGATTCAAGAGATCAATTCCAAAGATTATAAATCAACCAACAAAGGAGTCATGCATGCCTGCGGTCATGATGTGCATACTGCCTCGTTGCTTGGAACAGCCAAAATATTGAATCAAATTAAAAGCCAGTTTGAAGGATCCGTCAAACTGATTTTTCAACCAGGGGAAGAAAAGAATCCAGGTGGCGCTTCTATCATGATTAAGGAGGGTGTACTGGAAAATCCCGCGCCATCAGCCATTCTTGGTCAGCATGTGTTTCCGCTACTACCGGTTGGCAAAATTGGCTTTCGCGAAGGAAAGTATATGGCCAGCAGCGATGAAATTTATTTACGCGTGGTAGGTAAAGGAGGACATGGGGCTACACCCGAGTTAACCATCGATCCGGTAGTTATCGCTTCACATATCATCATTGCATTGCAGCAAATCATCAGTCGAAATGCAAGCCCAAAACATGCCACCGTATTAACATTTGGAAAGATCACGGCAGACGGTGCTACTAATATTATTCCCGATGAGGTAAATATTGCCGGAACGTTCAGAGCATTGGATGAGCGCTGGAGAGAAGAAGGTTTGCGAAAGATTAGAAAGATGGCCGAAAACATTGCAGAAGGGATGGGTGGGAAGTGCGAGGTGGATATTCACCATGGCTATCCCTGTCTGGAAAACGACCCGATGCTAACCAGGTTTGTTAAGCAGGCAGCAGAAGAGTATGTAGGGAAGGAAAATGTGGTGGACATTGATCTGACACTCGGCTCAGAAGATTTTGCCTATTATTCGCAGGTTATCCCCGCTTCATTTTATCGCCTGGGTACTCGAAATGAGTTAAAGGGAATCACTTCATACGTTCACACCCCTACGTTTGATATTGATGAGGATGCATTGTCGCTCGCTCCGGGGTTAATGGCTTGGATGGCGATTGCCCAGCTCCGTGCG
>JABFSY010000505.1 GCA_013140395.1 Cyclobacteriaceae bacterium | reverse complement strand
TAGAACTTCAAAAGTAAATTAATTCCACCACCTTAGACTAACGTTAGGAAACATACATCCCACCTGAAAACCCTCTTTATGCAAACCATCCTCGGAGCTAACGGAACGATTGCCAGCGAACTTTCTAGACACCTACCGCAATACACCGATAAAATCAGACAGGTAAGTCGTAACCCAAAAAAGGCAAATGCCAGCGATGAATTATTTTCCGCAGACTTGTTGAACTACCAGCAAGTCGAAAAGGCGGTGGCTGGCAGCGAGGTGACCTATTTGTTGGCGGGTCTGAAGTATGATGTAAAGGTGTGGCAAGACCAATGGCCGAAAGTGATGAAGCACACGATTGATGCTTGTAAAAAACACAATAGCAAGTTGGTGTTTTTTGACAATGTCTATTCCTATGGACTAGTGAACGGGACGATGACTGAAGATACGCCTTTTAATCCGACTAGTAAGAAGGGGGAAGTACGGGCTAAGATAGCCACGATGCTGCTGGATGAAATCAAAGCGGGCAATTTGCAAGGGATGATCGTAAGGGCTGCTGATTTTTATGGACCGAATGTGTTGTTGAGTTTAACGCATTCGATGGTAACAGAAAAATTGAAGACAAAGAAGAGTGCACAGTGGATCGGTGACCCTAGAAAAATTCACAGCTTTACCTACACACCAGATGCTGGTAGGGCAGTGGCGATTTTAGGAAATACAACTTCTGCATTCAATCAAACCTGGCATGCCTTAACGAGCCAAGAAAAAATTACGGGAGAACAATATGTGCGCATGGCCAGTGAGTTTGCAGGGCAGCCCTACAAAATTCAGCCACTGCCCAAATGGGGCGTGCGAGCACTTGGTATATTTATTCCGGTGTTGCGTGAGTTTGTCGAAATGATGTATCAATACGAAAACGACTACTTTTTTGATAGCTCAAAGTTTGAGAAGAAGTTCGGCATCATAGCGACTTCTTATAAAACAGGAATTGCGGAAACGTTGCGCTAGTAGTTTCGAATTGCAATAGTCTTTTCTATTGCATTGTTACGGTTCAATCAATTCAATATTGCCGGATTTTTCGATTTGTTGGCGAACCATCACTGACGTGAACTCTTCTAGGTCGCTCATCGCTTACGGTTATTCGAGAAGAGCAAACTACTACAATTTCAGTTTAATGGGGTTTTGTCTTGCGTCAAAAACTCTAATGACTTCTACCCTTTCCTCTGTTTCCAAATAAATAATCAAATGATTGCCGTATATGAGTTTTTGATAATTTACTTCTGGTCTGCGATTACTAATGTAGCGAGTGCCACTTAAGATTTTATTGGTCAGTATATCCGTTTTAAGCACCAACTTTTCAATCATCTGAAAAGCTTTCTGCTCTCCAATAATAGGACTGTTGAAATCGTAAATCTTTTGAAGGTCGCTTTCCGCCTTATCAGACCAAATTACTTCTCTCTCCAAGTTTTTATTTTCTCTTTTAGGTTTTTCTGGCTTATGAATCGCCCGGCTTTGATATCTTCTTCACCAGCCTCCAGCATTTCATCAAAACCATCTTTACTTAAAGGTCTGCCATCTGTGGTCTGAGCAAAAATACTTACTTGAGAACTTAAGATCGTATGCACTGCCTGTAAAATCCGATTGTCTTGTACTTGATCTATGATCTGATGAAGTTCCATTTGAAGTTCAGATGTATTCATGTCCATTCGTTGTTTAAGTAAAAATAAACATTCTATTTCTCTTTCGCTATTTCTCTTGTCATGCAAAAAAATCAAATCACCCCCTGCGCTTGCATGGCTTTCGCTACTTTTATAAATCCGGCAATGTTGGCGCCCGCCATGTAGTTGCCGGGTGAGCCATATTCTTTCGCGGCCGCTAATGACGTGTCGTGTATGTCTTTCATAATACCCACAAGCTTGGCATCCACTTCTTCAGGTGTCCAGTTGGCGCCCATGAAGTTTTGCGTCATCTCCAATCCTGAAGTGGCCACGCCACCCGCATTCGATGCCTTGCCCGGTGCGTACATCATTCCTGCATCTAACACGATGTTGATGCCGTCAATGGTAGTAGGCATATTCGCACCCTCGGCTAAAAGTTTAACTCCATTCTTTACCAGGTTGCCTGCATCTTTGGCGTTGATTTCATTTTGGGTGGCACACGGGAAAGCGCAATCAGCTTTTATATTCCACAATGGATTGTGATCTGCTTTCGGATCGATGGCCAGATACGTGCATTTGTATTTGTCTGCATATTCTTTGATGCGCCCTCTTCGATTGTTTTTCAACTCTTTGAGAAACTCCAATTTCTCCATCGTGAATCCTGCTTCATCAACGACAACTCCGTTCGAGTCAGAAGCGGTGATGGCTTTGCCGCCCAGCTGAATAATTTTTTCAATCGCGTATTGAGAAACATTTCCAGAACCAGATACCAAACACGTTTTCCCTTTGATAGAGCTGCCTACATTTTGCAACATGTTTTCTGCAAAATAAATCAGGCCGTATCCCGTTGCTTCTGTTCTAATCAAACTTCCTCCCCATCCAATTCCTTTGCCGGTGAGCACACCGGTAAATTCATTTCTGATTTTTTTATACGCCCCAAACAGAAAACCAATTTCGCGACCGCCCACACCAATATCACCAGCGGGTACATCTAGCCGATGGCCAATGTGTCTTGCCAACTCGCCCATAAACGCCTGGCAAAATCTCATCACCTCATTGTCTGATTTTCCTTTTGGATCAAAATCACTTCCGCCTTTTCCACCGCCCATTGGTATGCCCGTGAGTGCATTTTTGAAAACTTGTTCGAACGCCAAAAACTTCAACACGCTCGGTGTAACGGTAGGATGAAAACGCAGGCCGCCTTTATAAGGACCGATGGCGCTATTCATCTGCACGCGATAGCCGCGATTTACTTGCACTTCACCCTTATCATCGAGCCATGTTACGCGGAATGAAATCAGACGCTCCGGTTCCAGCATGCGCTCCAACAATTTGAGTCGTGCGAACTTCGGATTTTTTTCCAACACAGGAAGCACGGAAGCAATTACTTCTTCGGCTGCTTGCAAGAACTCAGGTTCGTTGGGGTTGCGTTTTTTTACATTGTCGAGGATGGCGCTATGGGTCATGTGGTTTGG
>JABFSY010000401.1 GCA_013140395.1 Cyclobacteriaceae bacterium | reverse complement strand
ATTATATCGTGTCAGGTAAATGTACTGAGTGCACTGGTTTTCATGAGGAGCCTCAATGCGCAGCCGTTTGCCCGGTCGATTGCTGCGTGCCAGATCCTGAACATGTGGAATCAAAAGACGTGTTAATGGCGAGGAAGGCCTATTTGCACAATGAGCAGTTGCAGGCCTAATCAAATTGGCCCAGCCTACTTCATTTTGCTCCGTTTAATTAAATAAGCCTGCAGCACTTCGTCATATGAGCTTTTTGAATCAACGGAGATAAAATCAATCTTTAGTTGGTTGCACTTTAGTTTAAGCTGATCATGCATTTTTGCTAATTGTGTCTCAAACTTCTCTCTGATTTCCGAAGGGTGTAGCTTCAATTTTTCACCACTTTCTAGGTCGATAAATTCGTATGGTTTTTCGGCAAACGAAAACCGCAGTTCTGTTTCGTGATCGGTGACGTGAAAAAGCAACACCTCATGTTTGTTGTGCTTTAGATGTTGCAGTGCTTTAAAGATATCCTCATGATTTTCACTTCCATCAAACATATCACTGAAAATAATCACCAATGATCGTTTGTGAATTTTTTCTGCTAGTTCGTGAAGGACTCCAACGACATTTGTTTTTTTGGAGACTTGCCCCTTAGCCTGTAGCTTTTTTTCGAGCAGTGTGAAAACCTTATTGAGGTGTGTGGAAGAAGATTTTATGGGCGTTAATTCTTCTACCGAGTCTGCGAATAAACTCAACCCCACTGCATCTCGCTGGCGATGAAGTAAAAACGCCAAGGCAGAGGAAGCGAAAACACTGAACCTAATTTTGGCTAAAGACTCTTTAGGGTAGTACATCGAAGAAGAGCAGTCCACCACAAGCAGACAGCGTAAATTAGTCTCTTCTTCATACTGTTTGGTGTACAACCGATCGGTGCGAGCAAATACTTTCCAATCGATATGTCGGGTAGTCTGACCTACGTTGTAAAGGCGATGCTCTGCGAATTCTACAGAGAAACCATGGTAGGGTGACTTATGAAGACCTGTTATAAACCCCTCTACTAATTGTCTTGCCAGCAACTCCAGGCTTCCGGTTTGTCTTGTTTCTTCAAGGGTTGACTTCATTTGGGCATAAATAAACGGAATACGGCTTAAAATTAGTGTGTTCTGTTTGCATTAAATTTTTAAAATACTACCTTCGAATTGACCATTAAACCTAAAACCTAACCTAAACCTAACGATCTGTGGAAGAGAACAAGAGCAATGGCCGTGATGAGATTTATTCTGAGAAAGTAAAGGCTGGGAAGCGCACTTATTTCTTCGATGTCAAATCCACCCGGTCAAACGATTATTACCTGACCATCACCGAAAGCAAGAAGCGTTTTAACAAAGATGACGAAGGTTTTACTTACGAAAAGCACAAGATTTTCCTCTATAAGGAAGACTTTAACAAGTTTATGGAAGCACTTAATAATACTGTCAATCACGTCAAGCAAGAGCTTCTTCCAGATGTTGATTTTGATTCATTTGACCAAGCACGAGAAGAGAAAGAAGCCTATGAAGAACCTAAGACAGCAGCGGTTGGCTCTGATTTGAAGTGGGATTAAGATTTTACCTTTACCTAAACTGGAGAAGGCCTCGGTGAAAACTGGGGCTTTTTCTTTTTCGAGAACAGAAGCTTGAGGCCGGTAACTTGGCGCCTTGGTCTGATAGGCCAATTATGCAACTTGTACTCGATACCAAAACCCATATCTTTGCGGGCTAATTTAAAACAAAACCGAGCGAATGGGACTAAAGTGCGGCATTGTAGGTCTTCCGAATGTGGGGAAATCAACCCTTTTTAATGCGATATCAAATAACAAAGCCGAGGCTGCTAATTTTCCATTTTGCACGATTGAACCCAATGTGGGTGTGATTTCTGTGCCTGATGCCAGATTAAAGATTTTGGAGGGTTTGGTGAATCCGCAGAAAGTGATCCCCACAAGTTTTGAGTTTGTAGATATTGCAGGCTTAGTAAAAGGAGCCAGTAAGGGAGAAGGTCTTGGAAACCAATTTCTTGCCAATATTCGAGAGGTCGATGCAATCGCCCACGTGGTGCGCTGCTTTGACAATGATAACATTATACATGTTGGAGGAAAGGTTGATCCTATTTCTGACAAAGAGATTATTGACACTGAATTGCAGTTGAAGGATCTGGAGTCAGTAGAGAAGAAAATAAGCAAAGTAGAGCGAACTGCTAAAAGTGGGGATGCTAAATCAAAGAAAGAATTAGGGACGTTGACCGCTTATCGGGATACGCTGCTTGCGGGCAAAAACGCGCGAAGTCTACAGGTCGATGCAGAAGAAAAAAAAGCCATTGAGGACTTGCTTTTACTTACAGATAAGCCGGTGATTTATGTTGCCAATGTGGACGAAAAGTCAATTCACACTGGCAACCAACATGTTGAAGCATTGCGTAAGTTAGTAAAGCAGGAAGGCGCGGAAGTAGTTTTAGTTTGTGCCGCTATCGAAGCTCAGATTGCCGAATTGGAGAGTGAAGAAGACAGGAAAGTGTTCTTAGATGAGTATGGCCTGAAGGAATCAGGATTGAGTCGCCTTATTCGGGCGGCCTATGACTTACTTGACCTGATTACCTACTTCACGGCAGGCGAAAAAGAGGTTCGTGCATGGACGATTCACAAAGGCTGGAAGGCGCCTGCTGCAGCCGGAGTTATTCACAGCGATTTTGAGAAGGGGTTTATACGGGCAGAGGTAATAAAGATATCCGATTACCAGAAATACAAGTCCGAAGCCGGGTGCCGGGAAGCAGGTAAATTGGCAGTGGAGGGCAAAGAATACACAGTAGAAGACGGGGATGTGATGCATTTTCGCTTCAATGTTTAATATTTCCTTACATCGCATTTATCGATTCGTCTGATTTTTAGTACTTTAGCTTTCCGCAATTTGATTTTTTAAGCGGATTTATAGTTCAGGCTATTTTTTTAGCTCTTTCATTGTGAGAACAAGAATCGTTTTTTCGTTAAAGAATAGAGGTGCTTATGTACCCTTTCACCACCAATTTTTGTTGGCTCAAACCATCAAGGGGTTAATCATGCTTGGAAAAAAGCCTGAATACTATTCTTATACACAGTATAACTTCTCAGGACTTAAAGGC
>JABFSY010000276.1 GCA_013140395.1 Cyclobacteriaceae bacterium | reverse complement strand
GTTTTTAAGTTCTCTTTTAAATGTTCACTTTTTTTTCTTCTACTGATTTTCCCTTTATTTTCTCCTCTGCTTCATTAAACATCTCAATCTTTGCTGCCTCTTGATGTGCTTTGTTAAAGCTGTTAGAGATCATCATCAGTGCCTTCTTTGTTTCTTCTAGTGCCACACGTGGGTCACTAAACGTATCTTCCATTTCAGGTGGATACGCTTTCCGCACTTCCAGTCTCACAAAGTAACCAGCTGCCACCATCACTAACACGCCAGCCGCAATTCGTGCATAGTTGGCATACATCTTTACTGATTTTCCTGCTGGGCGGTGACCCTTAATCTTCTTCTTTACCTCCGCATCAAAATCTTTGCCACTTACAGTCATCTTCTGATGCAGCTCAAAGTAGCGGAATAGTTCGGCCGTCTCGCTCATCGCTTGTGGCACTTCGCCACGAAAGTAAGCGCGCAATTGTTGCTCCTCTTCCAGCGATGTCTCGCAGTTCCAATACTTCTCCAGCAATCCCTTTATTTCGTTAGAGTCCATACGCATTTAATTTTACCAATCGTTCCCGCACAAAATTTCGCGCCCTAAACAAATTCACTTTCACCTGGCTCATGTCCAGTTCCAGAATTTCACAAATCTCGTTGTAACTGTACCCTTCTATGTCACGAAGGTGCATCACCTGCCGCTGCTTTTCGGGCAGTGCTTCAATCAATTCATTTACCCGTTGCATGCTTTCATGTATTTCTGTTTTTTCGTACGGTGTTAAACTTTCTTGACGAACTTCAAAGCCTTCTTGCATCGAATCGGTCGTTCTGCGTTCTTTTGAGCGAAGGCGATCCAGCGATAGATTCTTGGTAATGCGCATACACCAAGCCTCCATGTTGTCAATCGCGCCCATCTGCTCGCGTCCGTTCCACACCTTCATCATCACCTCCTGCACCACATCCTTGGCCTCCTCGCTGCTGCCCAAAAGCCTGAAAGCAAACCGAAAAAGCTTGTTTTTCGTAGGCAGCACCCGGGTTTCAAAGACTTCGATATTCATCGTTTCAAGAGCTAGACGGCAAGGGTTTACAGATGTTACAAGCTAATTCTATTTATTTTTCATGACCATCCTATCCCGATAGCGATCGGGAAATTACCAAGAACAAATGGAGTTGACTTCTCTAGAAGTTAAATAACTATCTTTAGACACCTAAATTCGCAATGGACCAAGCCGAAAAAATCATCATTTACTCCGCGTTTGACAACGCCATTGCAGCGAACATCGCTAAAACGAAGTTGGATGCGTATGGCATTCCTTGCTTTCTAACGGAAGAAAATTTTACCGGACTCTACCCGCTACGCAATGATATCTTTCCGGGAGTCAGACTACATATTTTTGAAAAGGATTTTGATCAGGCTAAGGAAGTACTGGAAGACACTGAATAGGCCCAACTACATTTTCAACACAGTAAATTCTACCCTCCTATTATTCGCGCGACCTTCATCGGTGTCGTTGGTTTCGATTGGTTTTGATTCTCCGTATCCATGAGCCTCCAATCGTGATGCTTCAATTCCCTGACTCACCAAATAGTCAACCACGGACTGAGAACGCCCTTGTGAGAGATTCGCATTGTACGTATCAGAGCCTTTGCTGTCGGTGTGGCCTGCTATCTCAATTGAAACTTTTGAATTTTGTTTAAGGAAGTCCACCACTTTATTTAATTCAACAAACGACTCTGACTTGAGGGTAGTTTTATCAAAATCAAAATAGATATTTTTCAAGCGAACCGTAAGCCCTACTTCAATGGGGGTCAGGAAAATGTTTTTAGTGACGGGTGTCAGGTCAGCATTGTCTACCAGAATGCTATCGCTTGCATTTAAGTAGCCTTCCGCAGAGGCACCCAATAAATACCATCCTAAGCTTGGAATGTCTTGTCGGTATGTTCCATCCGAACTAGCTAACTTATAATCTACGGTTCTATCGCTCTTGAACACAATGCTTACTTTTGAATTGGCTACTCGACTGCTTGTCTTTTTATCCAATACATCGCCAGCCAGTGTAAGTTGCTTTGCCAATGGTGTCAGATAAATGTCTACGTGAAGTGTTGTGTCATGCAACAATTTAGGGATCTTGAAATCTTGCGTGTAGGGCAAAAACCCGCTTGCAGCGGCACTGATAGTATAGCCAGGTACTTCTGGGATATGTGTCTCAAATTTTCCCGCAGATCCGGATTTCAAGCTCACCGGTTTCTGATCTTTCATTTTCACTTCAATGGCTGCCTGTAGGGATTGCTTGGTCTTCTCATTGAACACCATACCCGTTAACAAAATTTTGATATTTCGTGGTTTCAGTATGAGCAAATCAAAGTTGCCACCGTCCACCGTGGCACCTGCACGAGCAGTGAAAATATTCCCGCTTGCATCAATTGAAAAATAAGCATCTTCAGAAGGGGTATTGACCGCTCTCCCCAGGTTTTGCGGTTCCGACCAATTCACCCATGTGTCGTCAAGACGAGTTACTTTATACACATCACTTTGCCCCACGCGATCTTTTACAAACCGATTGCTGGCAAAATACAATGTCTTTTGATCGGGCGAGAGAAAAGGTGCATAATCATCGGCTATAGAACTTATTTTCAACTTCACAGGCTTCGAAAAATGTCCATCTGGCTGTTGAGAAGAAAAGTATAAATCGCTAAACTTTTCTTTCTCTTTCTCGGCAAAATACATGATGATTTGCTTTCCGTCAGCTGAAATGGTCGCGCCATTGAATTGGCCCTTATCCATCGCGTCAAAATCTGTCACTTTTAGCTCATTCCAATTTCCGCCAAGACTGACAATTGAAAACCCTTTCGAATTTTTGCTTCGTCCGCCTCTAATAAAAAGAGAGCCATCCGGCATAAAATTAAAGACTTGATTGTATCGATTTTGATTAAAGGGGGCACCCAAATGCTTGGCTTTCATCCACTGGCCTTTATCATCCAGTGATGACACCCAAATATCCTGACTACCGTCCTTTCCATAGGTGTTCTCTGGATGATTAGCCACAAAATAGTAAAGGCTTTTGCCATCTGGTGAAACAACGGGCGACACCTCGTTATAACGAGTATTTACGTTGTCGTTCATTTTAACCAACTCGTAACGTGCGCTAATTTCTTGCGCGTGGGCAACATAACTAACACAAAACAAAAAAAACAACGAAAGGAGTTTCATAGGAAATTTTCTTTGGCTAGCATCAAGTCTAAAAAACAACACTATATAGTTCTGCGATCAAATTAGTAAGTGATGCCCAGAAACCCACGTTTACTCTGGAAAATCATGAGCAGGATCGTGGCTAGTGCAATCGCATTAAAAATGAACATCCTTTTATGCTTGGAAATGGAATCAGTCATCTTCTTTGACGTTATACGCGCCATCGTAATGAAGGCAACCGCAACAAGCATTCCTGTATTGTGCTCTACCAGCCAATAACGAGCTGCAGGAACTTTCATGGAGGCTCCACTAAATATGACAATCGGGCTTACAAAAAAAAGAATAATGCCCAATAGCAACTGCGTGTGGGTGAGCATAAATAGACCGAATCCTAGTTGGTCGTCTAATTTAACATAACCAGTTTTATTTAACCAACCTGCCAACGATCGAGCGATGACCCAAACCAGGCTGATTAATATAAAATAGCGAAGAATTGAATGGGTGGCCAGTAGTAACGAATGCATAAGGGATAGTTTAGTTTTCAAATGGAAAATTAGCTCAAGAAAAGGATATTTCCGCTAGCTACCATTAATTGTTTGTTTGAAGCAGTTGTCGCTATCTTGCCAAATCAATTCATCATACTATGAAATCCAAAACCATTTGGCTCCTACTCCTACTAGCGCTTCCAAGTGGAAAGGCATTAGCGCAACCCGACACGGTGACTGTTGGCGCCTACGTCCTCAGTGTACACGATATTAATTTTCATGAAAAGGAATATACAGCCCGATTTTGGCTTTGGTTTTTGTATGCAAATCCAAAATATGATTTCCTCACCCAACTGGATATGCCCACCGCTAAAGGCTACGAGCAATCTACCCCCATAGAGGATAGCTTAAATGGGCAGAAATGGGTCATGATGAAGATGAAAGCTACCATGAAAGAAAAGTGGAACGTGCAAGATTTTCCTTTTGATCAGCAGCATTTGAGTATGCAAATTGAAAACTCTCAATACGATAGTAGTAGCATGATTTTTAAGGCTGACAAAAAAGGTAGCCGTTTCAGTCCCACCGAAGCAATTGATGGGTGGAACATCCGTGATTTCAAAGTTTCTGTTGGAACCAATCACTACGAAACAGGTTTCGGAGACTCACGTCCGGGTCGAAACCCGCAGACGTTTTCTGCTTTCATTATTGAAATGAATCTGCAGCGAGATGCAGTGGGCTTATTTATGAAAATATTTCTGGGCATGTACATCGCCTTTTTGATTGCCATGATCAGTTTTGCACCGAAACCTTGGGAACACGAGCCGCGCTTTGGCCTACCGGTGGGCGGTCTATTTGCTGCTGTTGGTAACAAGTACATCATCGATTCATTGCTTCCGGAATCTTCTACTTTTACGCTAGTAGACACGTTGCATACACTGACCTTCTTTGCCATCTTTAGTATTCTGCTGGTCTCCGCTATTTGCTTGCGTCTGTATGACGCTGGCAAAAAAGATCAATGCTTACGCGTCAATAAGATTGGATCGCGAGCAATTCTTATTGTTTTTGTACTGGCAAACGTGATTTTTGTCGGATCTGCCGCGTTCAATTAATCAAATCAACGAAAATGAAAAAAATTCTAGCAGAACTATTGACCATTGGCGATGAAATATTGTATGGTCAAATCGTTGATACAAATGCTCAGTGGATGAGTGTAGAATTGGACAAAGTGGGCATCAAAGTCATTCGCAAGACCACCGTTGGCGATCAAGAGGATGAAATCCTGACCGCCTTCGCTGAAGCTGAAAAAAGAGCGGATATTGTTTTGATTACCGGAGGGCTTGGCCCCACTAGTGACGACTTAACAAAACCATTGTTAGCAAAATATTTTAACTGCAAACTAGAAATCCACGAAGAAGCATTGCAAGAAATTACTGCTTTCTTCAAAAGCCGTGGTAGAGAAATGATCGAACCCAATCGACAACAAGCCGCCCTTCCTGTTTGTTGCACAAAAATCACAAACCCTATCGGTACAGCGCCTGGTATGTGGTTTGAAAAAGATAGCAAGGTATTTATGTCAATGCCCGGAGTGCCTCATGAAATGAAAAAGATGATGACAGAGCGAGTCATTCCGAAATTGAAAGAAAAATTTCATACGCCCAACATTTATCATAAGGTCATTCGCACCATAGGAATCGGAGAGTCTTTTCTGGCGGAAAAAATTGCACCGTGGGAAAATAGCTTGCCCGAACATATTAAACTCGCGTACCTTCCGAGTTTAGGAGAGGTAAAACTTCGTTTGACGGGATTTAGCAATTCTTCGTCACACCTAGAAAATGAAATCGATGTGTTAGTCGAAAAGTTGAAGGTCATTGCTGGCGACTATATTTATGGATACGGGGACGAATCGATTGAGGTGGCGATTGGCAAAATGTTGCGCGAACGCAAACTGACTCTTTCGATGGCCGAAAGTTGTACGGGAGGATACCTCTCACACTTAATCACGAGCGTGCCGGGCTGTTCCGATTATTTTTTAGGCAGCATGATACCCTATGCCTACGAGATAAAAATGCGCCAACTAGGTGTAAAACCGGAAGTTCTGGAAAAATATGGGGCTGTCAGCGAGCCCACGATTATTGAAATGGCCAATATTGTCCGAGCAAAATTTAACACGGACATCGGTGTTGCAACTAGTGGCATTGCAGGCCCGGGGGGCGCTACGCCTGAAAAACCAGTGGGGATGGTGTGGATTGCCTACTCTGATAAACACCAAACGGTGACGAAAAAACTTCAAATCTCCAGCGATCGAGCGATCAATATTAAAATGGCTTCAGCAGCCGTGCTGAATCTCATTCGATTAAGTTTACCTAAATAAATTGCTTACTAGGCAAATAACAATACAAAATAATAGCTATGAACCGATGCCCATCACAGTATTTGCCAAAATCAGCAAAAATCAAAACAACCTAGCAAGCATTCAACCGCTACATTACACCAACAAGCATCTGTAATCTATTTGCGCTTTTGCTAGTGAAAATCTAATTACCTTTGGGGCACTCAAACGATTGAAATCATGGCACAAGTAGAGTTGATTATGCCTAAAATGGGCGAAAGTATAATGGAGGCTACCATTTTAAAATGGTTGAAAAAGCCCGGTGATAAAATTGAACAAGACGAGAGTGTACTTGAAGTGGCTACTGACAAAGTAGATACTGAAGTGCCGTCCACTCATGCAGGTGTCCTAAAAGAAATTTTGGCCAAGGAGGGCGAGGTTGTGAAGGTTGGTAAGGCAATAGCAATTATTACTTCCGATGTATCCGCTGGCGTAGAAACTCAAAAAGTTGTAGTTGAAAGCAAGATTGCTGAGGTAAAAAAAGAAGTTAGTTCGTCTACTAATGGTGCTGCGAGCCATGCCGCGTGTGTCGTGGCACCAACTGATTTCAAAAACGCAAGTCGATTCTATTCGCCTCTGGTAAAAAACATAGCCAAAGAAGAGCAAGTTGCACTGTCAGAACTGGAGTCGATTTCGGGTACAGGAGCCGAAGGTCGAGTAACCAAAAAAGACATGTTGGAGTTTATTCAACAAAGAAAGCTCGGGAAGACGATCACGGCCGCTCCGCGCACTTATTCTGCTCCACGAGTCCCCGCATCCATTAGCAGTGGCGATGAGATCATTCAAATGGATCGCATGCGCAAAATGATTGCCGAGCGCATGGTGGACAGCAAACGAATATCTCCCCATGTAACGTCATTCGTAGAGGCCGATGTAACCAACATCGTCTTTTGGAGAAATAAATGGAAGAATGACTTTCAAAAGAGAGAGGGAGATTCACTTACTTTCACGCCTATCTTTATTGAAGCCGTAATGATGGCCATCAAAGACTATCCGATGATCAATATACAAGTAGATGGAGATCGGATCATAAAAAAGAAAGATATCAATATCGGTATGGCCGTTGCATTGCCAAGTGGAAACCTGATCGTGCCCGTGATCAAAAATGCCGATCAGTATAACATCACAGGGTTGGCGAAAGTGGTGAATGATTTAGCAAAAAGAGCCCGTGAGAATAAGTTAAAACCAGATGACTTATCTGGAGGCACATTCACGGTTTCAAATGTCGGGAGCTTTGGCAATGTGATGGGAACTCCAATCATCATGCAACCCCAAGTCGCGATTCTGGCGTTGGGAGCTGTTCAAAAGAAACCGGCCGTTATGGAAACTCCCTACGGAGATGCGATAGTGGTGCGCCATAAGATGTTTTTATCCCACTCGTACGATCATCGCGTGGTGGATGGCTCTTTGGGTGGAAGTTTTGTGAGAAGAGTCGCTGATTACTTAGAGAAGTTTGATGTGAATCGAAGCATCTAGAAAAAAGAAAACAGAATTTAGAAGTCAGCAGATATAAGTTTTGATCGCTAAATAAATCTCAAATTTTCAAGAATGAAATTCGGAACCAAAGCTATACATGCAGGAGTTGAGCCTGATCCCTCCACTGGAGCGATTATGACACCTATCTTTCAAACCTCTACGTATGTGCAGGAATCTCCAGGCAAACACAAGGGCTATGCTTATGCCCGTGGCGCAAATCCTACACGTAATCAATTGCAAAAAAATATTGCAGCTTTGGAGAACGGAAAGTTCGGTTTGTGTTTTTCCTCTGGAATGGGCGCCACGGATGCGGTTCTTCGTTTACTGAACCCCGGTGATGAGGTCATCACCAGCAACGATTTATACGGTGGTTCCTACCGTCTGTTTACAAAAGTGTATGAGCGGGCGGGTGTTAAATTCCATTTTATTGATTTAACGAATCCTGAAAACATGTTGCCACGCATCAACAAAAACACAAAGCTATTGTGGTTAGAAACACCTTCTAATCCGTTGATGCGGATTATCGATATACAGGCTTGCGTGGCAATTGCAAAAAATCATCGTATTCAAGTAGCTGTTGACAATACATTTGCTTCCCCTTACTTACAAAATCCACTTGATCTGGGCGCTGATGTGGTAATGCATTCTGTTACCAAATATTTAGGTGGACACAGTGACGTCATTATGGGCGCTCTTGTCGTAAACGATGAACAGCTTTACAAAGACTTGGCTTTTATCGCCAATTCTTGTGGAGCGGTTCCCGGGCCACAAGACTCTTTTTTGGTATTGCGTGGAATCAAAACATTGCACCTTCGTATGGAGCGTCATTGCTTCAACGGAAAAAAGATTGCCGAATACTTACGAAATCATTCCAAAGTAGGAAAGGTATATTGGCCAGGATTTGAAGATCACCCGAACCACACCGTTGCCAAAAAACAAATGAAGGACTTTGGTGGAATGCTTTCTTTTACCTTGAAAGATGATCGTTTAGAGAAGGCCATTACCTTCATGGAAAATGTAGAATTGTTTTCGTTGGCAGAATCCTTGGGTGGCGTTGAATCACTGATCAACCATCCCGCATCCATGACGCATGCCAGCATTCCTAAAGAGGAGCGATTAAAAAATGGATTGAGCGACTCGCTAATCCGATTGAGTGTCGGAGTGGAGGATGTGGAAGATCTTATTCAGGATTTAGAAAACACGCTAGCGAAAGTATAAACCAGCTCAGCAAAATTATTCGATTGGCCTAACTAGTTTTTTGTTTGAACATAGGGAATTGTGAGAATGAATTCGCTTCCTTTCCCTTCGCTACTGATGAGTTCAATAGTCCCCCCCAATCGGTCAATCAAAGTCTTGACGATAGCAAGGCCTAAACCATTGGAACTCTCTGACGATGTTGGTTTTGCACTTAATTTTTTGAATTTTTTATAGAGCGATAACTTATCGGTATCAGTAAATCCAGGTCCTTGATCCCTCACTTTGATTACTGCGTTTTGATTTTCTATTCGACAGCTTAAAAAAACCGAACTACCCACTTTTGAAAACTTGATTGCATTGGATAGCAGGTTCTCAATGATTCGATTTATGTAGGAAGGGTCTGATACAAAGAACGCGGCATCTGGAAAATCCTTTTCCAATCTGATATCTTTCTCTAACGCAATCACCTGGAAGTATGAAATACTATCGCTGAGCAACTTGACCAAATCAAAATTCTGGTAAGAGGGCGCATTTGAGTTTTCCTCAATTGCATGTGCGTCAAGTAAATCAGCTATCAATCGGGCGCCTGATTTGGTAGAATCACGGATCATTTGGACATAGGTCTGCTGATCAGCACTCAGCGAGCCTTCTTTTTCAAGCAAATAAGCGAGTCCTGAAATTCTGTTTAGGGGTGCCTTCAGGTCATGTGCCACAATGCTCATGATGGTGTCTTTCTCGTGATTGATATCCGAGAGTTCCTGATTTCGTTTAGATAATGCATCATTTTGAATGTCTATTTCACGTTGATGATTTACGATCTGGTCATTTTGGGTGGCCAATTTTTCGTTCAACATTTTTCTGCGCTTGCCAATTTGCCAATACAGAACAGTCAATATGGAAAGAAAGACGATGACGACTCCAGACAAAATATTCGCCAGCCGTTGACGACCCACAAATGTTTCGGTCTGTGTTTGGCGTACCTTAAGCAATTCATTTTCTCTTTCTTTCGATTCAATTTGCAGTTCAAATTGGAGCCTTTCTACTTTCCTCGCCAACTCCAAATTCTCAATTGAATCTTTCAGTATCAAGTACTGATTCATATTCAGTATCTCCTCCTGGCGATTATTCAGCATTTTGGATACTTGTGCCAACAAAAAATAAGACTCCAATTGAAAGGTGGTTTGTTGACTCGATTTTGAAAGTTGAAGGGCAGTACTGAATTGCTGCCTGGCTTGGCCATATTTTTTTTCAGCCAGATAGATTCTGCCCATCAACAAATGAGCCTCGGGTAATCTTCTGATATTGGCTGTTCTCTCAATAAAAACAAATCCTTTTTCACCAATATTTCTTGCTTCAGAAATCCTACCCTGTCGCAAATAATTTTCGGCCAACAGTATTTTCGTTCTGGCCAGGTTAATCGCATCGTTAATGGTTTGGTATCCAGAGTCTGATTTTAGAAAATAAAAGTTCGATTTTTCTAAGTCATCCATTTTCTGATAGAGCCCACCCAATTGCGCATAGGCAGACGAGATATCTCGCACTTTTTTTAGCTGCAATCGAGTGGCTAATGCTTCGAGCAGCGCTTGTTCTGCTTTCGTAAAATCTTGCTGAGCCAGATATAAATCTGCCAAACTCTGCTTGGTATAAGCGATGCCAGATTGATCGCCTGTTGAGGTAAATATTTTTTGGGCGTTTATGAAATAGGGAAAAGACTTTGAAAGAATGCCTTGCTCAAATAAGAGCCTGCCAATATTGTTGTTTCCATATGCGAGCTCGTTGGAATCTCGTTGGATGGTAGCTATGCGAATCGCCTCCTGCCCAAGATCATATGCTTTTGACAGTTTACCCAGATAATTGTAGGCGACTGCCAAAAAGTTAAGGGGTTTGGCAAGGCTCGTCTTCAAGTTTTCCTTTTTGCCAAGCTCATAAGCCTGCTCGCAGTAGTAAATAGTGCTGTCCGGTTTTGCGAAACGATATTCCCAGCCAATTGAATTTAAGAGTTCGAATTGCTGATCGATTGGTGCCGTTTCGAGCTTTGACTTGAGGCTATCTATCAGCGCTTTATTCTGGCCTACGACAGGCTGGGCCAAAATCAACAGCAAACAAAAAGTTAAAAAGCCCCTCATTTTTTTGCGCTTCAAAATCAAAGACGCAAGATAGCCAATAAGAAACCTCGATCTAATATTTATAGTATTAAAAAGTAGACTCGAAATGCCTTCCTAAGGTCTTTTAACGATCCTCTTCCACAAAATTCATGTCTCGGCTAAAGGTCTCCTCCACCCATTGCAGT
>JABFSY010000293.1 GCA_013140395.1 Cyclobacteriaceae bacterium | reverse complement strand
CACTTATAGCTTACACGTCACCGTGCTATTGCAGAAGTATTTTGTTCGTGGCTGTGTGGCCTTGGGTCAACTCTTTTCCTTAGTTTTTTGTCCTCTTCACATAATCCATGAGTATTCTGAAAAACTCAGTTGGCTTTTCTTCCAAAATCTCATGTCCACATTTCTCTATCACATGTGTTTCACTAAATTTCAAATTCTCTTTTTGCAAATAAAAAGTCGATTCCCCTTGGTCGTCTTGGCGGCCGTAAACAATAAGAGCTGGTGTTTTCAATTTTCTTAGTGCTTTCGTAATATCCCACTTGGTCTCAATGACCTCCTTGTCAATAATTGGGATTGGTTGGAAATTGAAGCCATAAAAGAGTTCGTCAAAGTTCTTTTTCGATATTTTACTCCTGTCATAGTACATTGCGCGAACATGCAGAGTGATAAATTCCTTATAGGCAACAACTTCTTTGCAACTAGGACTTGCTATTTTAAGTGAATCTAACTCTGTCTCAGTTTTAGTTGAGAATACTTTTTGCAGGACTTCCATTGAATCCAATTCCACTTTAGAGCGTCTCGCATATTGATTGTCATATAGTACATTCCAAACTGTATAGGACGGAGGCGCGGAACATACCAGAATAAGATTTGAAACTGATTCTGGATGCTGTGCGGCATAATTCATTACAAGTAAACCACCCCAAGAAACTCCTAATAATGTAATTTTTTTATCACCACGCTCTTTACGCAGGAGTTCAATGTCGTTCGTGTAGTTCTCGATTGTTACTGTATTTTGATTGATAGGGATGTTCCTTGACTTTCCCGAACCTCTTTGATGTATTAAAATGCAGGTATAAAAAGATTTGAGGCTATCAACTATTTGTCGATATGGGTGTTCTGGTGCTTCTCCCGGTCCGCCCGATAAAATATAAAGAGCCGGCCCTTTACCATATTCTTCATAGTATAATTTTAAAGAACCATTATTGTAGCTCTTGAGACCCTGTCCTGAACAATAAGAATAAGTGGATAGCAGAATTAGAATGAATAGGAGATTTCCCATTGGCATAGGATTTAGTTCTTTGTCGGTCATTTCTCTGGCCATTGTTCAGATAAATTTTTCTCGAAGTCCCCGTTGTCCCAATGTCGTTGAACAGTTTTTCAAACTCTGGTTTAATGTTAATGTTATCAGCGATGTTTCACTGATACTATTTTTTCGCCAGCACAGCCATGGCTGCGTTGTGACCAGGTATCCCGCTTACGCCTCCTCCACGAGTTGCACCTGCTCCACAAATGAAAATTCTGGGATCATCCGTTTCAACACCCCAGCCGGGCGCTTCATCCTGTTCACGGAATGGAAAAGCTAAATCGCGATGAAAGATATTTCCTCTCGGCAAACCAATGGCTGCTTCAATGTCGAGGGGCGTTTTCACTTCGATGGTGGGTTGGCCATCGGATGATTGCGCTAAAACAGATTCAATCGGATCAACTAAATATTCATTGAGTGATTGAATCGCAGCCTTTGCTGCGGCTTCGCGTTGCTTATCATGATCGGCATCAAAAAGACGGGCGGGTGTGTGAAGTCCAAAAAGCGTTAAAGTGTGATAGCCCTCGCTTTGCAATTTTGCGCTGAAAATACTTGGGTCGGTAAGAGAGTGGCAATAGATCTCCAGTGGAAGTTTAGAAGGAATCTGGCCGGACTGTGCTTGTTGAAAAGCCGATTCTAGTTCTGTAAAACTTTCGTTGATATGAAAAGTTCCCGCAAAAGCATCGCGCGAATCTGCACCCGATTTAAGTCTTGGTAATTGTTTCACCAACATATTGATCTTCATTTGGGAGCCTTCCAAACTTTTCGGAGGAGTTGTGCCTCGCAATGTTGCCAGTACTTGTGGTGCTGCATTGGAAAGTAAATAGTTTGCGGAAATGGTGTTACCATCCGACAAGGTCACATGTACTTCTTTACTATCTGATTGCACTTTTACCGCACGGCTGTTTAGCGCGATAGAAACCCCTGCCGAAGTGGCTACTCTTTCCAACTCTTGCACAAGAGCACCCATGCCTCCTTGAGGCACTTTCCATTCACCATTTCCATTTCCGATCAAGTGATAGAGGAAGCACTTATTTGCCTGTAGCGAAAAAGCCGAAGTGTCTGTGCCTATCAATGCATCCGTCAGCACCACACCACGCACCACATCATTCTTAAATCTTTCAGTGATTACTTCTCCAATTGGTTTCTCCATGAGGTAATCCCACACTTGATCGAGCCCGATTTCTCTTTTCATTTCAGAACGAGTAAGCAATGGCTTGAGCATAGAGGGCGCCATGCGTTCTGCCAACACGGCTATTTCACTATAAAACTGTTGCCACGCCTTCGCCTCCTGTTCTCCATTGGGCAATTCCCGAAATGAAGCAGCTGTTTTTTCATCCCAAATTCGAGAAATATGAAGCCCCTGATTTTTTCCTTGATGATGAAAAGGAGTGTAACTAGCAACGTTTCTGGAAAGGGTTTTAAATCGAAGCCCGAGATCTTGAACAATCTGATCGGGCAACAATGAAACCAGATAGGAATAACGCGAGAGACGCGCATCAAACTCCGGAAAGGCACGCACACTGGTGGTGGCTCCTCCAATTTCAGCATTTGCTTCTAGCAAAACAACACTCTTACCTGCCTTTGCTAAGTAGGTAGCCGCTACCAGGCCGTTGTGCCCTGCTCCAATGATAACGATGTCGAATTTTTTTGTGGTCAAAGCAAACGAGATTTAGAATCTATGGTGTTACCCAAAGATACAAGGTAAGATGATTCCAGATCAAACCATTCCTAAAAAGCAGTGTTATACTCGATTTTTTACTCCACTACGCTTGGCGTTTTTGATAGAAAATAAACGCCAATCAATAACAACGGCACCGCCCGTAGTAATAACGGGCCAATAACCTTTCGTGCTGTTTCATCCGATGCCATACTGACAAGCCCGACAAGGGAAGCGATCGCTAAACTTCCGCTACCAACCAATAACATCTCGTTTGAGCCTTTCATTTGTTGTACAGCAAATAAAATTCCAACCACCATTACGGCTGATCCAATACCTAACACTTTTGGTGCAATGGTTCTACCCAATAAACTCATAAAACCTAGCCGCTGATCGGGTTCGC
>JABFSY010000177.1 GCA_013140395.1 Cyclobacteriaceae bacterium | reverse complement strand
CCTATATCCTATATTGGAAACGCTCAGTTTTTTATACGATCGTCTAAAGATCCGATTAGTGCAACTGACCAACGGGTGTTTCAACAGGCCGAACTTCAAATTAATAAACTGATGCAGCGGGTCAACCTCTTTTACGAAAAGACCTGGCCGGGGTATCGTACGCTTATGGAAAAAGTGAATATATCTCCTTTTAAAAATTATCAGCCGCTGAAGCGAAACTAAAGTCTAATTTTGCATACAGAAAAATGAGCCACGCATAAGTGGCTCATTTTTTTTCTGGATGTGGATGAATTGATGTTTTTAAATCCTGGCTTGGTAGGTGTAGAGCTGAAAGTATCTTCCTTTCTTTTCAATCAATTCTTCGTGCCTACCGCGTTCCTGAATTTGACCTTCCTCAACGACTAGAATTTGATCGGCCTGGCGAATAGTACTCAGTCGATGCGCAATTACAAATGTAGTTCTACCCTGCATCAATGTTTTTAAGCTGTCTTGAATGAAGCTTTCGCTTTCTGTGTCTAGATTGGAAGTGGCTTCATCTAAAATTAGAATCCTCGGATTTGCCAATATCGCTCGTGCAATGGCAATGCGTTGGCGTTGACCTCCTGATAATTTTACGCCTCTTTCGCCAATCACTGTTTCTAGTCCTTTCTCGAAACGGTCCGTAAACTCATGAACAAAAGCAGCTCGTACGGCTTTTTGAAGTTCCTCTTCAGATGCATTGGGTCGAGGGAATAGAATATTTTCACGAATGGTTCCTTCAAACAAAAAGTCATCTTGTAACACCACACCTAGTTGACTTCGGTAACTATCCAACGATACTTTTTCTATATCTATGCCATCAATTGTGATGGAACCACTTTCTGGATTTAAGAAAGTAGCGGCTAGCCCGGCAATGGTCGTTTTGCCCGATCCGGAAGTGCCTACCAACGCAGTGACTGATCCTGAGGGGGAAGAAAAGCTGATATTTTTTAAGACAGGTTTTCCTTCTTCGTAAGAGAACGAAACGTCTTTAAACTCAATATTGCCTTTTATTTCATTCAGCCTGATCGTCCTTAAAGTACCGTCATCTTCAATGGGCGTGTTCATCAACTCTTCAGTGCGATCAAGTCCTGCGAAGGCTTCGGTTAACTGACTGCCAATATTGCTCATCTGTACAATAGGTGCAATCATGAAAACCATGAACATGGTGAATTGAAGAAAATCACCAGCTGTTAAGTTGAAATAACCGCTTAAGCCCATAATTCCTACACTTGCCAGGCCAACTAAAAATGTCCCTGAACTTGTCACGAAACTAGTGGAGGTAAGGCTCTTCTTTACGTTTAGAAAAAGTTGTTCGACTCCTTTTTCAAACACTTTAATTTCTTGCTGTTCAGCATTAAATCCTTTGATCACCCGAACTCCGTTTAATGTTTCGGTCAAGCGACCAGTCACTTCAGCCGTTATTTTTCCACGTTCCCGAAAAACAGGGCGAATAATGGAGAATGCTTTTAATGTGATAATTCCGAATATCGACATCGGCAGTAGAATAAACAATGTCATCAGCGGGTTGATGCTAATCAAGAAGATGACTGAAATAATGGCCGTTAATACACCACCAACCAGTTGAACCAGTCCGGTGCCAACCAGGTTTCTAACTCCTTCCACATCGTTCATGACTCTGGATACCAGAGCGCCTGACTTTTGATTATCGAAGAAACGTGTAGGTAGTCGCAACAAGTGTTTCTGTACATTTGATCGTAAGATGGAGATAAGCCGTTGTGCCTCTACGCTCAATATTTTTGTCAACAAAAAGGAAGTAACTGCTTGAATCAAGATAGCCACGGTAACCCAAATGAGCAGCTCGGGAAGTTTGTCCAGATCTCTGCGAACGAGAATATCATCCATAAATGGCTTGGTTGCCCAAGGGGGTACGAGGCCAGCAGCCCGACTTATGATTATTAGCAATAGTCCGACAAAGAGTATGTTTTTCCTTGGCCAGATAATTGTTTTAAAAACATGACCAATGGTAACTCTTGATTTAGGCTTCGGTTGAGACATAGGGGGTAAAATCAGGTTCAAATAACTTTAAAGACGTAAAGTAAGTTCCTTTAGTGTAAAACAATCCATTCTTTGTGATTTGAATTATTATATTAACGTCCTCGTAAAAGTACACTAAAATGAAAAAACTGCTTTTTTTACTTCTCATTTCCTCTTCGCTGTCAGCCCAGAAATTTACGTCAGACGAAATCAGTCGATGGAAAAAGCAAGCAGCTAGTATTGAAATCATTCGCGACAACTGGGGCATTGCCCACGTGTATGGCAAAACAGATGCGGATGCTGTATTTGGAATGCTGTATGCTCAGTGCGAAGATGATTTCGAGAGAGTCGAACTAAACTACATCAATGCAATGGGCCGATTGGCCGAAGTAGAGGGGGAAGGGAAATTGTACAATGATCTTAGGACAAGATTGTTTCAGGATAGCACCTTAGCCATATCCATTTTCAACAACAGTCAGGGTGAGATGAAAAAACTGATGCATGCTTTTGCAGATGGCTTGAATTATTTTTTATACACCCATCCCGAAAAGAAATCGCAATTGATCAAGCGTTTTCAGCCGTGGATGCCTTTGTTGTTTAGTGAAGGTAGCATTGGCGGTGATATTGAAGCTGTCTCGCTAACCAAATTGAAGGAGTTTTATGGTGGAGGAAAAGATGCTACTAAAATTGAACAAATTAATTTAGATGATGGATTAGAGCCCGAACCAAAAGGATCCAATGGATTCGCGATTGGGCCTTCTCGTTCTGTCAATGGCAATTCCTTACTGATGATCAACCCACATACGTCTTTCTACTTTCGCCCCGAAATACAAATGACAAGCGGGGAAGGGTGGAGTGCTTATGGCGCTGTCACATGGGGGCAATTTTTTATTTATCAAGGTTTTAATGAACACTGTGGATGGATGCATTCCACAAGTGCGGCAGATGCTATTGATGAATACAAGGAGACGATTGTAAAAAAAGGCGACTCTCTATTTTATAAAGAAGATGTGCTCAAAAATGCCGAGCGCAGCTATCATCCCGGGGAATAGCAAGAAACAAATCAGCCCTTTGTTCGAAGGGCTGATTTGTTGTCGGAAATCAATATTTAGGGTTTT
>JABFSY010000133.1 GCA_013140395.1 Cyclobacteriaceae bacterium | reverse complement strand
GAGGTGAGTTCGCCAGCTGGAGTAGCAATGCAAAAACCGTATACTTTACGTTAGGCAATGCCTTCTTCACTTATAATTTGGATTCAGCGAAGACAAAAGAAGATGCTCTCAAGAAAAAGAAAGCAGCCGAAGAAAAGGCAAAAGAGCTAGAGGAGGCGAAGGGCGATAAAAAGGATGAGAACCTGCCTGCCGGCAAGGCTGGGAAAGAAGCAGACAAGAAAGATGATAAAAAAGACGAAGGCTACAAGCCAACAGAGGTAAGGATAAAAGTGACCGTGCAAAAGGATGTGCCTCAAGGAAAAATCTTATTGCAGAATGCACGCATCGTAACCATGAAGGGGGATGAGGTAATTGAAAGTGGAGATGTGCTGATCGAAAATGCGCGGATCAAGCAAGTGGGTGCAGCTGGTTCGATAGCTGTTGATGGATCTGTTCAAAAAATGGATTTGAAGGGAAAGACGATCGTTCCTGGATTTGTAGATACACACTCGCACATGTGGCCCGCCTGGGGCATTCATAAAAATCAAGTATGGATGTATGCAGCCAATCTAGCTTACGGAGTAACCACGACTAGGGATCCACAGACTGCAACCACAGACGTACTGACTTATGGTGACATGGTTGAGACAGGCCAAATCATCGGTCCCCGGATTTATTCTACTGGACCTGGCGTTGGATTCTGGGCTTATAACATCAAAGACTTAGATCAGGCAAAGGATGTTTTAAAACAGTATTCAGAATACTACAATACGAAGACCATCAAAATGTATTTGACCGGAAACAGACAACATCGTCAATGGATTATCCAAGCTGCGAAAGAACAGAGCCTGATGCCTACAACCGAAGGAGGTCTCGATTTCAAATTGAATATGACCAACCTGATTGATGGATATCCGGGTCACGAGCATGCACTACCAATTTATCCATTGTACAAGGATGTGGCTACTTCTATTGCGGAAGCAAAGATGACCTATACGCCAACGCTGTTGGTTGCATATGGTGGCCCATGGGCTGAGAATTTTTATTACGCTACTGAAAATGTAAATGGCGATCCGAAACTGAATCACTTCACAGCAAAATCTGAACTGGACGAGAAGTCAAGAAGAAGACCGGGATGGTTTATGAAAGAAGAGCATGTGTTTGAAGACCATGCTAAGTTTGTGAATGATTTGGTGAAGGCAGGTGGAAATGCCGGGGTTGGTTCGCACGGGCAGTTGCAAGGTCTTGGCTACCATTGGGAGCTGTGGAGTGTGGCCTCTGGCGGCATGCGGAATATTGATGCTTTGAAGGTGGCTACCATTCATGGCGCAAGGGCCATTGGATTGGATACCGACATTGGAAGTATCGAAGCAGGAAAGCTGGCTGACCTTATTATTTTGGACAAAGACCCGTTGGAGAATTTAAGAAATACCAATTCGGTAAATAAGGTGATGAAGAACGGAAGACTGTATGATGGAAATACTTTAGATGAAGTGTATCCAACCATTCGCAAGGCACCGGACTTCGCCAAAGATCAGGCAGTACCGATAGGAGTGCCGGGAATTAAATAGAGTTAAGTCGATGGTCTATAGTCCATGGCTGGTAAGCTTCAATCTACTAGCAATGGACTATCGACTGTGGACTATCGACCATTGCTTGACTTTCAAATAGTAAACCCTCCATCCGCTGTAAACACGCTGCCAGTACAATAAGCCGAGGAATCGGAAGCCAAATATAGCGCGAGTGCTGCAATTTCTTCTGGAGTTCCTACACGCTTAATTGGCAGTACTTTCATCATCATCGCCATCATCTTATCGTTGCTCCACAACGCTTCGCTGAATTTTGTTTTAATCAATCCGGGGCATATAACATTCGCTCGAATATTATCATCTCCCCATTCTTTGGCCATTACTTTAGTAAGAGAAATGAGAGCTGCCTTACTCATGCTGTAAATCCCCAGTCCACCTTCGGGGCGCAATCCGCCAATAGAACTGATGTTAATGACAGAGCCGGATTTTTTTGCTTTCAGAATTGGGTAGAGCTTCTTAGCAAGTTCAAAGGGGCCTTTCACATTCACGGCTATGATCTTGTCAAAAGCTTCCAAACTTGTGTCAACCACTGGTCCGAATACAGGGTTTGTAGCAGCATTATTTACCACAATATCGATAGTGCCATACTTGGCGAGTGTTGCGTCTGCCAGCCTATGTACATCAGCCATGTCGCCCATGTGACAAGCAATGGCCGTCACTTCAAATCCCTTGGCTTTTATTTCGGCAGCCACTGCATCTACGGCTTCCTGCTTGCGACTACTGACAATTACTTTCGCTCCAGCGGCTGCGTAATACTCGGCAATGGCCTGACCAATGCCTTTTGATGCACCTGTTACAAGAGCAACTTTTCCTTCAAGTGAAAATCGATTTTGCATAATTATGATTTATGGTTTCAAGATATGGATTTTTGTGAACCCACAAATGGATCAAATCACATATCTTGCTAATTGTGAAGATTGCCCAACTACTCAATGTAAGTCATTCCTATTCTGGCCAGCCGGCTATTAAAAACATTTCTCTTGGCTTTGAAGAGAAGAAGATCACGACCATTATCGGAAGGAGCGGAAGCGGGAAATCTACATTGCTTCAGTTTATAAATGGATTGATTAAGCCATCGGCAGGCTCTATTAGCGTTTTTGGCAAAGGTTTGAACTACAAGGAAATTTCTGCCACCCGTTTGCGAATGGGCTACATGGTGCAAGGCACCGGATTGTTTCCTCACTTTACGATCGCTGAAAACATCTCGATCGCAGCAAGAATTTCCTCTTATCCATTGGATGTAAATCAGCGAGTGAGGGAGTTGATGACATTGGTCGGGCTACCTGATTCCTTTCAGAGAAAATACCCTTTCGAACTTTCGGGTGGCGAGCAACAACGGGTGGGGATTTGTCGTGCATTGTTTCTAGATCCTGCTATTTTGTTAATGGATGAGGCATTGGGCTCACTAGACCCGATTACACGCCAGGAAATTCAATCTGAAATTTTAAAACTACAGCGGCTTGAGCCGCGAACGATTTTGCTGGTCACTCATGATATGCGCGAGGCAAAAATACTATCCGACTATATTCTGGTTATCGACAAAGGCGAAGTGCAACAATACGATACTAAAGAAGAAGTATTGCAGCGTCCTGCTAACGCAGTGGTAGAAAAATTAATTGAAGCGTCTGTATGGTGAAAGCATTTTTTACCCTCTGCATTTTCCTGTCTGCATTATTTACAGAGGGACAGTCAATTCGAGTAGGCGCCAAACATTTTAACGAGGGTTATATTCTTAGCGAGATCATCTCGCAACTTTTAGAAAGCGAAGGTTACACCGTAGAACGAAAGTATAACCTGGGGGGAACATTGGTTTGCTTTGAAGCACTGAAAAATAATGCTATTGATATCTACCCGGAATACAGTGGCACTTTATCCGCGGAGATCCTCCAGCAACCCCAACTTAGTTATCAAGCAATCAATCTTGCGCTGCAGAGAAATTTTCAACTGGAAATTGCAAAGCCGTATGGGTTCAACAATTCTTATGCGTTGGTGATAAAGAAGCAATTGAGCGAAGCCAAAAACATTCGAGCCATTTCTGATTTAAAAACACATACTGAATTGAAATTTGGATTGAGCTATGAATTTCTAAAACGACAAGATGGCTGGGACAACCTAGCTAAAAGATATTCCCTCCCACATCAAGCTGTAGGACTCGAGCATGGCCTCGCCTATCAGGCCCTTGACCAAGACAGAATCGAACTTACAGATGCGTATTCTACCGATGGTGAAATTGCCAAATACAATTTAGTTGTGCTCCAGGACAACCAACATTTTTTCCCCGAGTACGAGGCCACATCAGTTTACCGACAAGGGATAGATACACGAATAAAGGATATCCTATCAAAACTCAATGGGAGAATAGATGAACAAAGAATGCAAAGAATGAATGCTTCCGTGTTGTTCGATAAAAAGACGTTCGAACAAGTGGCTACCAGTTTTTTAATTTATGAGGGACTCATCTTGAAAAGACAGGCAGAAAGAAAATCAACAATCAATGATATACTACAAAAGGCCGGCAGACATCTCTTGCTAACATTCAGTGCGCTGCTACTGGCAATCTGCTTTTCTATTCCACTTGGTGTTTGGCTTTACTGGCATCCCGGCATCTCAAAATCGGTTTTGTATTTTTCTGGATTGTTGCAAACCATTCCCTCCATCGCATTGCTTGCTATCATGATCCCACTTTTTGGGATAGGCGTAGTGCCAGCAGTGGTCGCACTATTTTTGTACGCGGTGTTACCAATTCTGCGCAATACGCTCACCGGCTTACAATCGGTAGACCCACTATTGAAAAAAGTAGCCGATGGCATTGGCATGAATCGTTTTCAAAAGATCAGATTCGTTGAGTTTCCGCTAGCCATTCCAATTGTTTTGGCCGGCATTCGCACCGCTGCCGTAATTAACGTAGGCACAGCAACACTGGCAGCGTTTATTGGCGCGGGTGGCCTTGGTGAGTTTATTGTTACAGGGCTAGCGCTCAACAATACCGAGTTGATTTTGCGAGGAGCGATACCCGCAGCACTGCTTGCCATCGCAGTCGAATTTGGTTTTGGCTTTTTAGAAAAGTGGTGGGTACCGAAGCATTTGCGCTAATTAGTATTATCGTTTCCCCAATGAAAAATCAAACTTATCCGGTGTGCCCTTAATTCGCACATTCAAAAATCGAATTCGTTTGTCTTTATCTCGATACTGAATAGCATCTACCTGATCAGGATCAACTTCTTCTTTTTTCTTGCCACCAAACAAAGCCTGAAAGCCTACTTCAGTGACCATTCGCCAAGGAACACGGATAAGGTAGTCCATTTGTAAGTCGAGTGACTGAGTGCCTTCCATTTCTATGAACCCAAGCGAAGTATTGATCGTCATCGCAGGGATTTGAAGCACACCATTTTTTAGGTCTAATTTATTTTCCAGAGTATCGAAGCGCACAAGCCGAATATTTTTGTCTTGAAAGTAACCGGCCATTGCTTGCAGGGGGGCAAAGTCAACCAAGCTTCCTTTTAAAATGCGCACATCCAGATGAGCTTCGCCTTCATTGAGTATTGGAGTGAGGTCGGGATGCACATGAAACAAACTTGTGACCTTGCCGGATAGTGCGCCATGCAGATTTTTGCTCATCATCACATCCTGGCCAAAGTTGTCGAACTTAATAAGCAATTGATCAAGGTTGATATTGCTGAATTGTGTTTCGTTTTTGAAATAGATTTTTTTAGGATCTGAGGCGTTGAAATAACCGTTCATAGCCATTGACCCTCCCGCCAGTTCCATAGCCAGGGTATCGATGTACATATAATGGTTGGCTTGGAGCCTTAAATTACTTTTCAGGTTGTTAATTTTAATATTGTGGTGATTTAATTTTTTTATGTCAGCCTCAAGTCTCATGTCAGTAAACGGAATCTCGAAAACGTTAAAGGCTTTGCTATGTTGGGCAGCCGTTTTAAATGAATCTTTTTTAAAGTTGAGTAGTTGGTCCAGATCCAGATTTTCTGCTTGAAAAGAGAACGCGTTATCACGCTTTCTTAGTTTTATGTTTTTGCCGGTGTAGTAATTCAGATTGACTAAGAAATCACTTGCACCCATTCTGGCCGATAGATTTTGAATCGTTAGATGATCATCTTCATAGTGAATACGACCCATTAACCTCTCAATCTTCAGTGGGTGCACGCGCAGCTTGCCTTCTACTTTGCTTACCACCAAATCGGCCGAGCGAAAATGGTTGTCAAAAAGCAAATCCGTTGATCCATGTAAGCGGAGATCCTTTATCACCTCGCTTTGGTAGTCCTTCGGGAGATAGCTCTCTCCCCGGTAAGTTAGTAGATTGTTAAGTTTCAACTGCTGCGAGTACAGATCAAATTCAAAGCGGGTGTCGCCCCGTTTTAGGGATTCGAACCAAATCGCATAATTGAGCAGTTTGCCATTGAAGTGAAAATCAGACTGGTCGATTGCACCACTCAAATCTTTTAGTTGAAATGATGAATCGGTGACAATTACATCAGCATGTATGTCATGCAGCGTATGTGGGTAGCCCTTCACTTTGGCATATAGATCATCGATAAAAAATTCACCTAAGGGAAGTGGACTCCGTCTAAGATTGCTGACAGATGTCTCCAGTGTACAGCGGATGCGAAAGTCTCTTATTTCTTCATCGATCGTTTTTGCCAATGCGGTATCGAAACGCAACAGCTGAGGAAGATTTATTTTGTTGGAAGCGGCATCAAATCGAATGGAAACCTTTTTGTTGGGGCGATGGAAAAGTGCGGGCAAATCGCTTATCGTTCCCGATAGTTTTAGATCAGAATCTCCGGAGTAAGCAGCCAGTGAATCTAGTGTGAATTTTCCCGCACTCATAAAGGCGTGGACGTTCATACGATCCACTCGTTGTATTTTGTTCGGCAAAGAAAATCCAAGATCTTTTACAATCAATTCACTTTCGATGCCCTCTTTCAATTTGGCAAAAGAGTTTTCTGGTTTTTGAAAATCAATGAGTTCACTAAAATTCATATTCAACAACACCTGGCCCTTAAGCCCCTCCACATTTTTGATCCCAAGAAACCCAGCCAGGAAATCAAGATCTAAGTTGGAAACAAGGCTAACGGCTACTTGTGGATTGGTAAAATCTTGAATGCGAAAGTTGCCGCGAAAAGAACCCTTGGCAGGGCGGAAAGAAAAATCACGCATCTCAAACACAGATGTTTTTGAATTGCGCTCAACACCATTTGTGAACGACCCCGCGAACGCTAATTGATCAATACTCTTTTTGCCCTGGATGTTTTCGATCAATCCATTTTTGCAACCAAATTGAAAGTTTAATTCGGGTTGCTGCGTGGACGTTGACTTGCCTTTGATTGTCCCAAGGAAATAGACTTGTCCTTGGTTTTGGTATTGTGCTATCAATTCTGCGGCTTCTGGCGGGGCAAGCGAAGTAAACAAACTAAAATCAGGCTTTTCTCCTTTTAGGTTCAAGTCAAAATCAAGGACATCATGTGCGTGTATTGTTCCATCGATGGCGAAAGATGCATTTTCTAGTTGAATATGGGTGTCGGTAAACTTTGCTTGTTTGCTATTCGATTGGTAGCTAAAATCAGATTTGATTTTTATTTTTTTGTCATGAAGGAAGGTAACTTTATTGTTTTTCAACATCGTACCATTCAGCTCCGTTTGTAGGGAAAGCAAAAGTTGATCTGAATCAATTTTGACAGCGATAGATGCTTTCCGAATACCAGCTCGGTATTCAGTTGAGTCCAACATTCTTGAATAGGAAATCGCAAAATTCTCGATTACGAATTTTTTTAAATGTAGCTGAAAAGATGAAGAAGAATCTTCACTGGAGGATGGTTTGATTTTTTTCGCTACTAAAATGTTGATATCACCGTTTGCCAATTCGACAATGTTCGCGTGGCCTCCCTTTACGTCAATTAGCCGGATATCAAAAAAAGACCGCAGGATATCAACCCACCTAAAGCCGAGGTAGAGATGGTCAACTTCATATAGCGGAACAGAATCTTTGTTCTTGGATTCATAAAATGAGATACCGCGAAGATCGAGGTCTACGTAAGGGAAGTCATGAAAAAGCGAAACGCGACTCTCTGTAACTTTTATATGACCATTGAAATTTTCGTTCACTTTTACGATCGCCCACTGGGTTATCTCTTGTTGTCTAAAATAAATGCAAAAAAAGGAGACAACAACGAGTGTTATCACAAGCACAAAAAAAATAGTGAGGTAACGGAAAATATTCTTTGAAATCATTTTGATAGAAGAAATTGAAGCCAAAAGTGTGTTAAAATATTGACCAGTCAAAAAGAACGCTGAATTTGTTGAACAAGTAAAAAAGCAAATAAAGCGTATTTGTTGATTTGCTAGATAGATACCGGCCTAAATCTATAATAGGCTATCGAAGCAGTAATTTTCTTTAAAACAGGTTCTGGCCAAATAAATTTTATACTATTTTTATTATAGATACCGATCGGTATCTTTGTGCCATGCGAAATCCATCAGCAACAAAAGGAGCTATTCTTCACCACGCGGGTGGCCTTTTCAATTTGCAAGGGTATAAGGCCACTTCTATTAGTGACATTACAGTGGCCACCGGCTATACAAAGGGGGCGATCTATCGGCATTTTAAAAACAAAGAGAAGCTGGAAGAACAATCGCTTGTCTACTTAATGGGAGTCATGTTCGAAAAACTCCGAGTGCAGATTAAGGAAAAGCAAACAGCTAGCGATAAACTAAAAGCAATTATTTACTTTTTTGAATCATATGTGACGAAACCACCGATAAAAGGTGGATGCCCGTTGTTAAATGTTGCCATTGAAGCAGATGACAACAGCCCTCACCTGCGCAAAAGGGCTCATGCGATTTTAGACGTATTGAAAGAATCCATCATAGTCATTTTGGACAACGGCATTAAGTTCGGACAACTCAAAAAGGACATTGATAAAGAATACTATGCCACGGTGATCATTGCTAGCCTGGAAGGGGCCATCATGATGAGTAAACTGTCCCGAACCAATCATGATATCGGTATTGTCATCAGACATTTGGAAGCAACGATTAAGACAATAGAGAATTAGATTTTTAATACTGACAAAAGAACAATGAACAAAATACTGGTGCGATCAATCGGGTTATACTTCAATACACTGGCTTTAGTAGCGCCAAAGTATGCGGCAAAAAAAGGATTCGAATTATTTTGCTGGCCTAGAAGAATCAAGATGAAGCCACACCAACTTGAATTTTTAAATCAAGCAGACGAACAATTCACAATCGACTATGCCGGAAAGAAAGTGCAGGCTTATCGATGGGGTAATGGTTCGAAAAAAGTTTTGCTCTTGCACGGTTGGCAAAGTCACAGCTATTGGTGGCGCTATGTTATCAATCGCCTTTCTAAGGAAGAGTTTACTATTTTTTCTTTGGATGCGCCTGGCCATGGATTGTCAGAAGGTGATTTCTTAAACCTGCCGCATTACAGTGGATTGATCGAGCAGTTTATTACTGAACAGAAATCTCTACACGCTATTCTTACCCACTCTTTTGGTGGGTTTGCTTCGGTTTATACACTGCATCGACTACCCCATTTGCAAGTGGCGAAAATGGTGGTAATGGCTGCACCAGGTGAAGTAGAGTTTTTCTTCAACTACTATCAACGATTGTTGCGCCTTTCTAAAAAGTCTATTGAACTGATCACCGAGTATTTTGTAACGACCATCGGTCATCCGCCTTCTTACTTCAAAATGAAAGAGTTTAGCAAGTCGCTAACCTTGCAGGGGCTAATCATCCACGACACAGAAGACATAGAAGCGCCTTACCAAACAGCCTTGGATATGAATGAGGTCTGGAAAAACTCTACACTTATTACAACCACCGGTTTGGGACACAATCTAAAATCCAAAGAGCTGGTGGAACAAGTTGCCATGTTCGTGTAAGCCCTAGACGTTTATACCACCACTTACATCAAGCCGCTGGCCTTCATCGCTTATCGAAAGGTTCATAAGCGTAGACTCATCTTTTAGGTCACCTCTCAGAAGTTAAAGTTAGTGCCGATTTAAATTAAAACAGTGCGTTAAACAAAGAAATGACACCTTATACGACCCGCTCACCGCTCATATGGATTGCTCATTCAATTACGTGAGTATTGACTACCTTAATATTATTTACTTATCATGATGAGAGCAAATATTAAACAGCTGATTGAATCAATTCAACTACCGAAAGCCCAATCGCAGTTGTTTACAATCTTTTGGACGGGCGCCTTCAGGGGTTTGTTAATCCTCGTGGGTGTCATGGCATTTTTTACCGGATTCTTTTTCCAAACAGGTATCCCAAAAGTACTGATTGGACTCTGCATGCTCCTTGTTGGGATCCTGATTTTCTGGATTTTGCGAGTGTTTCTAGTTGGATTGCATAAGGGTCTTATAAAAATTCCTGCCTTTGCGTTTTCGGTGATTGTTGGAGCGTTCCTGACTGTTCTTCTGGCAAAAGAAATTCGATTCGGAGTTCCCGACCTTGTTTTTTATCCTGGCATATTAGCCATAATCACATGCACTGTATTACTCTTTGGTTCTACTTGGGTTTTGGCTAAAGGAGTGTCAACCTCTTTATGGTTTCACCGCATCTCTGTTTTACTTTCTGCTTCCGTAATAATAGTGGTTGCTTATTTTTTAATTCACGAAGGGGATGATCCCTATCCATTGGACTATGAGCCTACCCAAACCGTCTTACTTTCCACAAAGGGAATAAACAATCCTGGCGAAAAGGGCGCGTATTCATTTTCTTATTTTACCTATGGAAGTGGGAATGATCGTAGAAGAGAGGAGTATAATAGAGAAGTGGCAGAGAAGACCCCCTCAGTGGATGCTTCTCTCCTCTTGCCGGAGTGGAAGGGTACAACCGCGAAATGGCGCGAGCGATTTTGGGGTTTTGGCGTCAAAGATTTTCCGCTCAATGGAAGAGTGTGGATGCCCAAAGGGGAAGGTAAATTTCCCATTGTTTTCATCGTTCATGGCAATCATGGGATGGAAGACTTTTCGGATCCCGGTTATGGGTATTTGGGCGAACTTCTGGCCAGCCGTGGGTTTATTTTTGTAAGTGTAGATGAAAATTTTTTGAATGGCAGTTGGTCCGGAGACTTCAGAGGAAAAGAGATGCCAACCAGAGCGTGGTTGCTACTCAAGCATATTGAACTTTGGAAGAAAAGAAGTGCAGATTCGTCTAGTATTTTCTACAATAAAGCAAATCTGGAAAGTGTCGTTCTGGCCGGTCATAGCAGGGGTGGTGAAGCTGCTCCGATAGCCGCACATTTCAATACGCTTCGGTATTTTCCTGATAACGCCAATGTGAAATTTGACTTTCACTTTGGGATCAAAGGTGTGGTTGCTATCGCTCCGACAGACAAGCGATATTCTAGGAGAATAAACCTAAACAATATCAGCTACTTGTCCTTGCAAGGATCGTATGATAGTGACGAAGCCAGCTTTTTTGGATTTCGACAATACCAGCGTGTAAAGTTCACAGACAGTTCTTTCTATTTCAA